>JAXFXP010000175.1:0-4266 GCA_034091595.1 Porphyromonas sp. | reverse complement strand
AAGTAAGCCTGACAATACTTATTGGTGTTGTCCCCGATAATCTTCACCGAGTTTTTGTTGGCACCTACAGTACCATCAGCACCCAGCCCGTAGAACTTAGCCTCGAAGATACCAGACTCATCAAAGATAAGGTCTTCCTTCTCTGGCAATGAGGTGAAGGTTACGTCGTCTACGATACCAATCGTAAAGTGGTCCTTGGGCATACGTAGCTCTAGGTTCTCAAATACAGCTAGGATATGCGCAGGCGTAGTGTCTTTGGACGACAGACCATAGCGACCACCTACTACGAGAGGAGCATTCTCTACACCGTAGAAACAGCTCTTAACGTCTAGGTATAGGGGTTCGCCATCAGCGCCACTTTCCTTAGTACGGTCAAGTACAGCTACACGCTTTACTGTCTTGGGCATAGCAGCTAGGAAGTGCTTAGCGCTAAATGGACGGTACAGATGCACGCTCAATAGACCTACCTTCTGACCCTTAGCCTGTAGATGGTCTACAACCTCACGGATAGCCTCCGTTACAGAGCCCATAGCGATGATAACATGCTCAGCATCCTCAGCCCCGTAGTAGTCGAATAGATGATACTTACGACCCGTTACCGCAGCAAGCTTATCCATATAATCCTGTACGATCTCTGGGATAGCATCGTAGAATGGATTAGCAGCCTCTCTGTGCTGGAAGTATACGTCTGGGTTCTCAGCCATACCACGAGATACGGGCTTCTCTGGGTTTAGACCACGCTCGCGGAAATCACGCAGTGCATCCCAATCGATGAACTGAGCAAGGTCTTCGTTCTCTAACATCTCTATCTTCTGGATTTCGTGCGATGTGCGGAAACCGTCGAAGAAGTGGATGAAGGGTACACGGCTCTTGATAGTAGCTAGGTGCGCTACACCTGCTAGGTCCATAACCTCCTGCACCGAACCAGTACATAGCTGAGCAAAGCCCGTAGGACGAGCTGCCATTACATCCTGATGGTCACCGAAGATAGAGAGGGCGTGCGTAGCTATCGAACGTGCTGATACGTGGAATACAGTAGGAAGGAGTTCCCCCGCAATCTTATACATATTGGGGAGCATCAGTAGCAAACCCTGTGAAGCTGTATAAGTTGTCGTTAGAACCCCTGTCTGTAGTGAGCCGTGTACAGCACCAGCTGCCCCTGCCTCACTCTGCATTTCTTCTACGAGAACAGTCTCGCCGAAGATGTTCTTGCGTCCTTGAGCTGCCCATTCATCGACATACTCAGACATTGTCGAAGACGGTGTGATAGGATAGATACAAGCTACCTCGCTAAACATATACGAGATATGTGCAGCGGCCTGATTACCATCACACGTCAGGAACTTCTTTTCTTTAGCCATTGAAGTAATCCGTTATTTTGTGATAAATTTTATTGTTTCTACTGTCGCCCCCTAAAGGGCTCCTTACTATAATATGTACTATAGGTAAAGGCCTCTCCGTAGCCCTCGCTACAGAGAGGATCTATACCCTTAGTTGCAGACAAAGTTAATGATTATCTCGAACTATCAAAGACCCCAGATTAAACTCTGATATAGAGCCAAGCTATTATCTTTTTAATTAAGCCCGATACTAAGCCCTCTCTTTTATGTATGAGGAAATAATTATTCAATTGCACTAGAGCTTAACTTCGATGCGGTAAGGCTTTCCTTCCTGCCAAAATCTATTTACAGGCGTTACCAAGAAGGTATACTTAGTGCGTCCGTTGAGGCGTGGTAGCTTGTACTGAGGGGTGTTGGATATGCTCATAATATGCTCGTGCTTTTTGACACTCGCTTTCTGCCCAGCAGGGAAGCCATAGACAACGTAAAAATAGGCTGCCTCAGGGTCGCCAGGTGTACGCTCATCATTCCACACTAGCATATGCCCATCTTCATTACGGTCCTCCCATACCACAGAGAGCTTGGGGGGCGCAGAGGTGCGACCTAAGGCAGATTTATACTCGGGCAATAGTGCCTGATGACGCTGATAGACGGTACGCAGCTCCTCGGAGATATCCTTATAATTACGTACGATCTCGTCTCCTGGCCAAAATATATTACCATCACTGAGCGAAGAGCTTAGTAGCATCTTTAGACGCAGCTGCTCTGCATCCTGTGTACGCTTGATGTCCTGGCCTATATAGAGCTGAACGCGCCTATTCGTTAGCGCTCGGCGCCACCATTTGACAAGGACTTCGTAATCAGCGACCTTATAACCAATATTCCAGTACACCTGAGGTGCGATATAGTCTACCCAGCCTTCGTTGGCCCAGTGCAGCACATCGGCGTAGAGGTTATCGTAATTCTGTAATCCTGCCGTAGCACTGCCTCGTGGGTCTGTAGAGAGATTGCGATAAATGCCAAAGGGACTTACCCCGAAGCGTACCCACGGCTTAGTGGCAACCAGCATCTGGCGAATATCGTGTATCAGTATATTGACGTTGCTACGACGCCACGTAGCCTTATCCTCTGGTCGATAACCTACGGGTAGACCATAGGCCTCGAAACTAGCCTCATCGGGGAACTCCTCCCCTGCTACGGGGTAGGGGTAGAAATAATCATCGAGATGTAGAGCATCTATATCGTAGCGCTGTACGATGTCCCGTAGCACACGCAAGACATACTTACGTCCGTCAGGCATACCTGGGTCTAGAATGAGTTGCTTGTTGTAGGTTACAAACCACTCGGGATGCTGTACGGCAGGGTGGTTATCAGCAAGCTTTGCCTTGGCATTGCTGGCACCTCTATAGGGATTAACCCAGGCATGTAGCTCCATCCCTCGCTTGTGGCATTCCTCGATAACGAAAGCCAGAGGATCCCAGCTCTCGGCTGGCTCCTGCCCCTGCACTCCTGTGAAGAAACGGCTCCAAGGCTCATAAGCACTCGGATACCAAGCATCCGACTCGGCACGTATCTGGAAAAGAACTACATTACAGCCCGTACGCTGCAACAGCTCAATGCGTTTGGCCAACACCTTGCGCCCCTCTGCACGGCTGAGGCCTGTATACTCACTACGATAAATCGTAGGCAACCAAGCTCCACGAAACTCGCGCTTACGTGTCTGGTAGCTATTGCCGGTGCGCCCCATAGACGTAGACTTACCGACTCCGCACGAGGGAAGTAATAGCGCAAGGCCCAGGCCCAGACTGAGGGCCGAATATCTCAGTACTTTACTCATAATACTACTGATAAAAAATAAGACACGTAATATACTGATGGCAAAACGAACAGGATGCTATCGATACGGTCCAATACGCCACCATGCCCAGGGATGACAGCTCCAGAGTCTTTGACTCCGGCCTGACGCTTGAGCATAGACTCAAACAAATCGCCCCAAGTAGCGAAGATAGATATAATAGCCCCTACTGCAAGTGTAGCCACAAGGTTACCACCAAACAGCTCCAACTCGGGGAAAACATAGGCACTCAGCAAGTATGTAGAGAGCATAGACACCAACATTCCACCCCAGAAGCCTTCCCAACTTTTCTTGGGCGATAGACTAGGGAATAGACGTCGCTTGCCCAGCTGGCTGCCGAAAATAAAAGCACCTGTATCATTACACCAGATACCTACAAGGGCCACGAGTAGAGTCCCCTGACTAGTACTAAATCCCCCATCCAGTAAGCTCCCGAAGGTAGATATACCGGCATGCCACAGAGCAGCGACAGACAGAGGAAGCGTTATATACAGATGCCCCATAAGTCGCCTAGCAAGCTCTGATGGCTGCGCACTGCGTTCACCATACATCGAGGATACGAAGACATACCCGATATAAAGAGGAAGAATAGCTAATACTACCTCTATACGCAGCCCATGTAATGCACACAGAATGAGGATGGCGATAAAGGCATCGAATATCGTGCGCAGCGGATACCTAGTATTGACTCCTACTAATGCCTGATACTCCCACATCCCCATAAAGGCGAGGAAGGAGAAAACCGACAGAAACACATAGGGCTGTGGCAGTATTACCGCAGCCAACATCAGTCCCACATAGAGAAGACCAAAGACTGTTCGTTTTGCTAATTCACTCATATAATACCTGTGATATATATTGTCCGCTAGGAGGGCATCCAGCCAGCTTGTACTAGCTCGATACCCTCCCTGCGCTTGTTACTTGCACTAGTTTGTGCCCTCCTCTGCTACAGGAGCCACAGAGGCCGACTCTGTGGAGGCTTCGTCTGGGACTACAGTCCCATCTGTAGCTGGCATATCCTTGTCTTCGCCAAGAGCTTTATCTCGCTCTGCCTGTGCGGCCACTAACTCG
>JAXFXP010000174.1:0-5494 GCA_034091595.1 Porphyromonas sp. | reverse complement strand
GGATAGCATCCAAATTTTAATAACTTACCTCTCTAGTCTGCATCTTCCCCTGCATAGCTCCATGTTTAGTGTTTGTCGCAAATTTTGCGACAACCACTAAACCCTCTAGCTCTTCTCGTTGGGCGTTAGCAAGATGCTTACGAATCGTCTTTTCATCACGGTCAAATAGCTGAGCTATTTGATGAATATCAAGCCAAACATTATCATCAACAACAGTTACATCCAAACGAACTGCTCCATCGGTACTTTGATATAAAACAACATTGGGCTTATCCATAACCTCAATATAAGCATGCTATCTCACATTAGCTACAGCCCTTTGGCTTTGGCCTCGTCCCAAAGGGTATCCATCTCGGCGAGGGTCATATCACGCAATTCTCGACCCATAGCCTGAGCAGAGGCCTCTACGTAACCAAAGCGACGAATAAATTTCTGGTTCGTCCGCTCCAGAGCGTTATCTGGATTGATCTTGTACAGACGAGCTGCGTTGATAAGACCAAAAAAGAGGTCCCCCCACTCCGCTTCGGCCTCGTCTAAATCCTTCGCCTCTAGGGCTTCCTCTAGCTCTGCGAGCTCCTCACGGACCTTAGCCCAAACCTCGCGACGTTCCTCCCAGTCGAACCCTAAGCCACGTGCTTTATCCTGAATACGATAGGCCTTAATCATACTCGGCAGACTGCTAGGGACACCCGAGAGGGCCGTCTTATTACCACCCTTTTCCTTTTGTTTGAGCTGCTCCCAGTTGCGCACTACGCTGTCGCTATCGTCCGCCTCGGCAGAGCCATATATATGCGGATGGCGATAGATGAGCTTATCACAGAGTGCGTGGCAGACACTTGCCACATCGTAGGCACCCTGCTCCTCGCCTATCTTGCTGTAGAAGACGATATGCAGCAGCACATCACCCAGCTCTTTTTTGATTTCCTCGCTAGCACCCGAGAGGATAGCATCGCTGAGCTCGTGTACCTCCTCTATAGTATTGGCACGGAGGCTCTCATTGGTCTGTTCCCTATCCCAGGGGCACTCGGCACGTAGCCGATCCATCACATCCAGAAGGCGCCAGAAGGCTTCCATCTTATCTTGTCTTGTCGTCATGTTCATTTATCTACTAGTATCTCCTGAGCCTGAGCTCATAACTCCTACTCTACGCCATGGGGCTCGCCCTAGTCGCAGAATAGTCGGGGCAATAGCTCTGTCCACTCGCGCTCGCCTACAGCACGGCCGAAGCGCTCCCTGTGCCTAAGCCCTGCCTCCTGATAGCCACGGCGATAGTCTGCATCGAGGCAAAGCCGGCGTAGCTCCTCGGCATAGCGCGTACTATCGTAGGCCGGCACCAGCACGCCCGCACCCTCAGCCAGCACGGCCCGTATGCCTGCGCTCGTGTCGTAGGCTATGGGCACGACGCCTTGATTCTGTGCCTCGGCTAGTACTAGCGGGAAGCCCTCGTAACTAGAGGTCATACAGAGCACTGCTGCGTCCCGATAAACCTCACGAGGGTCGGCTGCGAAGCCAGCGAAGCGACAGCGCCTAAGGCCGAGCTCGGTGGCGAGGTGACGTAGCACGCGCTCCTCCTTGTCGCCACGGCCGTAAATGGCAAGCTCCCACTCGGGGAGGTCCTGCTCTACCTGTACCCAGATGCGCAGTAGCCTATCCACACGCTTATCGCTGCGGGATAGACGGCCCATATAAATGACCTGTTTTTTCTTCTCTAGTGTGGGTGTAGGCTCGATGTCCAGACAATTAGTTTTGACAAGGATACGCTCCGCCTCGGCCGTACTAAGGTGTAGCTCCTGTATCATCTGCCTGCGGAAATCTTCACACAAGACAATCGTAGCATCGTAGGTGGCGAGCTTCTGCCTGTAACGCTCCTGCCACTTGTGAATATACCTATCCCCCCACAGCAGTCGTGGTCTGTGCACTAGCTGCCACATCAGACGATTGTACCACGAGCGCTCGCCCTGCGTGCGGTAGCTCTCGATTTTGGTAATGGCCTCTAGATATGGCACGTTATGCAGCCAAAAGACGACCTTACATGCAGTCTCGTTCTGGATGCGTGTAGGTAAGACTATGTCTGGTACCGCCACGAAGAGTAGCTCGATGCCTAGCTCCCGAATATGCCGGATGATAACATCCACATTGGGCGACACGAAGCACTTATTTTTACCGTACTTGGGCAGGCTGAGGAGGGGGAAAGCATCCAGCCCTGCATCCGTCCACATACGCTCATCACTACGTGCAGCGAAGAAATAGCTCTCTATGCCAAGCCCTCGGAGGTAGCAGGCGGCATCATAAGACACACGTTCGCTCCCCCCAAGGGCTAATTGATGATGCAGGAAGGCTACACGCCTCCCTGCATAAGATTTATTGCCTCCCTCCATCAGAGGTCTATAATTAGGGCTTAGACTTTTTGAATTGCTCTACCCCAGCATTGAGCCAATCCAGGTAGGCTGGTACGCTCTCGTCATAAGCACGTGAGGGGCCTAGAGGCTTACCCTCGTGGTCGAGTGCGATGTAGAAAGGCTGTGCCACGGCACCGAACTTAACGCGCTGTAGATAGCTCCACTTGTCGCCCACGGTGCGCAGCTTGGTCTTCTCGCCATTCTCCACGACTTCGATAGGCTCGGGCAGCTTAGTGCGGTCATCGACCATCAGCGTGATGAGGACGTAGTCGTTCTCTAGGCTGTGCTTTACCTCAGCATTCGTCCATACGCTTGCCTCCATCTTGCGGCAGTTTACACAGCCGTAGCCACTGAAGTCAATCAGCACAGGCTTGCCCACCTGCTTAGCATAGGCCATACCCGTCTCGTAGTCGTCAAACTTGGCATGTACCGAGCCGTCATAGAGATTGAAGTCCTGCGTCGTATGCGGAGGAGCGAAGGCAGAGATAGCCCTCAGTGGTGCCCCCCATAGACCTGGGACCATGTAGACAGCGAAGGCGAGCGAAATAATACCGAGGAAGAGGCCAGGGATGCTCGTCTTTTCGCTAGGCGTATCGTGTGCAAACTGTAGCTTGCCCAGTAGATAAAGGCCGAGCAGAGCGAAGATAACGATCCACAGTGCCACGAAGACCTCACGGTCGAGGATGCCCCAACCCATCGTCAGGTCGGCCACCGAGAGGAACTTGAGCGATAGAGCCAGCTCTAGGAACGCCAGCGTTACCTTGACGCTATTGAGCCAACCGCCACTCTTGGGCATTGACTGGAGCATACTCGGAAAGATAGCAAAGAGCGCAAAAGGCAAAGCCAAAGCCAAGGCAAAACCAAACATACCCGTAGCAGGGCCGAGGTAGTCGCCCATCGTAGCCGCCTGCACCAGTAGAGTGCCGATAATAGGGCCCGTGCAGCTAAAAGATACCAGAGCCAGCGTAAAGGCCATGAAGAGTATGCTCAGGAAGCCCGTTGTGCTATCAGCCTTCTGGTCCATCTTGTTCGTCCAGCTCGCAGGGAGTACTAGCTCGAAAGCTCCGAAGAACGAGATAGCAAAGAAGATAAGCAGCAAGAAGAAGGCGATATTAAAAGGCACATTCGTCGCCAAATTATTGAGAGCACCAGCTCCGAAGATAGCCGTTATCCCGAGACCCAACAAGAGGTAGATAGCCACGATAGAGAAGCCATAGGTCAGGGCATCACGGATAGACTTGCTACGGTCTTTGGTTCGCTTGAGGAAGAAGCTCACCGTCATAGGTATCATGGGCCATACACATGGCGTAACGAGCGCCACTAAACCGCCGAGGAAGCCATAGACGAATATCATCAGGAGCGAGGAATCGGTCTGCGCCTTAGTGCTATCCCCAAAGGCCTTCAGCTCCTCAATCACGGGAGTCCAGAGTGCCTTAGCATCAGTAGGCACTGTGCTATCGGCCACGGGGAGAGCGGCGGCACTGTCTGCGGGCAGAGCGCTATCGGCCACGACAGCGGGGCTAGCCACAGTAGCCGTGGGTTCGGCCGTCGTAGGCGTAGCCTCCTCGGCTGCAGGGGCAGGGGCCGCCACAGCCTTGATGCCTAGCTCCTTGGCATCCGTACTAAACTCTTCGTTGGTTGGTGGTAGACACTGCGTGTCATCGCAAATCATATAGCGCAGAGCACCCTCAAACTTAAACTTCGCAGCATCCGTTACCTTGATGCGCTGACGTAGCACTACACGGTCCTCCCAGTAGCTGATATTCATATTGAATATCTGGTCATACTTACTGATAGGCTTAGAGGCCGCCTGTAGCTTACCCACGAGCTCACCACCGACGATCTTATCCACAACGAGGTGCGTAGGCGTAGGCCCTCCGCTAGGCAGGTCGGTGCCATAGAGATGCCATCCTCCCTCGATATCTGCGGTAAAGATTAGCTCTGCCTCGGTATCACTCACTTTACGCTGTGTCTGCGTCCAACTGATGTAGTCTGCGACCTTCTGTGCGGGTAGTACTCCCGCAAAGCCCAAGAACAACACCAGCGATGCCATAATACGTTTCCAGCTCATATTCTGTTGGTTTGTTTGTTGATTTTCTGCATTTGAGCCCGATCGGCTTAATAGCCTTAGGACTTCGTCACACAACAATACAGCACAGCCTCCTATAGCCCCATCTCAGACCGACCAAAGTTTATCCATCAGACTGATGACGAGCAAGCTATGCTTTTGGACTGTAAATATACTAATTCTAACTGAGGTAGTAGATAGCGGACCTGCCAGACTCTAGAGCTGACTCTGGATGGACATGCCAAAAAGCCCCTGCCTCTAGAGTCGTATAGACTACCAGAGGCAGGGTAATTACAAAAACGTTAGCTGTGCTGCAGACAGAGGTTAGCACTTCGTCCGAACCACAGATAGCCTATTTAGTCCATGGCCGACTTGGCGAGCGTCATTAGGTCATCCTTGTGCATATCGCCCTCGAAGACTACGGCCACCGCCTCGTTGGGCTCCTCTGTCAGGATAAGCAGTGTGCTAAAGCGCTGGCTACCTTTCTTAACGCCGAAGATACGGACGCGCTCACCCTCCTTAGCATCCTTCTGGTCCAGTAGCTCCTCCACCTTGTCGCCACCTGCGCTTAGTAGAGGGGCGAAGGTTGTCAGGATATCGCTCTTTCCGGTTTTATTCTCAGAGGTGAAGACGTACATCGTCTTCAGGCCCTTGAGCGCCTCAGAAGCCTTGCGCCCTTCGGAATTACTCTCCTTGGCCATCGTAAGGCCCATCTTGAGCATCATGCCCGAGAGCTTGACGCGCTCCACGTTGGGGTTATTGTCGAGCTTACTATAGTCCAGCTTCTGAGCGGATAGGTTTACACTCGTTACGAGTAACATGAGCGCCATAAGGCAGGCGCTCGACAGATGTTTCCACTGTTTCATAATGTATAGGTATTAGCTTGTCATTGGGGAGACCGTGAGAACGGTCTTACTTTAGACTCTTCTCTAGTAGCATCAGCACTTGCTGACTCTTGGCATTGCTATTATCGAGGGCGCAGGCTAGGCGCATCACAGCATCATCGACGACCACATTGACCTCCTCC
>JAXFXP010000173.1:0-14098 GCA_034091595.1 Porphyromonas sp. | reverse complement strand
GTGGCAGTTACCCCGCTATGGCACAGTCAATCTGCACGGCTCTCTGTTGCCCCGCTATCGTGGTGCAGCGCCTATACACTGGGCTGTAATGAATGGTGATACGGAGACTGGTGTCTCTACCTTTAGGCTCAAGCACGAGCTTGATACGGGGGATGTCCTACTACAGGCTACTACGCCTATCACGCCCGAAGATACGACAGGCAGCGTCCATGATAGACTAATGTATATTGGGGCGGAGTTACTTGTGCAGACTGTAGAGTTATTCGCCGAAGGTGAGCCTGAGAGTAAGTCGCAGAAGCACTACGAGGAAGCTCCGAGTCATGCCCCCAAGCTGACCAAGGAGAATACCGAGGTGGATTGGCAACGTCCAGCAGTAGAGCTTGTAAACTTTGTACGAGGTCTCAATCCTTATCCTACAGCGTGGGCAAATATTCAGTTCCCAGGGCAAGATATGCCCAGCGTATGTAAGCTCCACGAGGTAGAGGCTATTGAGCTAGCAGAGCGCCATGCGGGTTTGCCTGTTGGTACGCTTCTCATCGAGGGCCGTAAGCACCTAGAGGTTGTTTGTGGCGTAGGGGTACTGCGTCTCAAGCGCCTGCAGTTACCAGGCAAGAAAGCGATGACTGCTGTAGACCTTATTAACGGCTTGCATTAGTAGCAATTTTAGTTTGGGGACGAGTCTCGGAGACTCGTTTGATACTTTCCGAGTGCGTCATATCCTAGGATGTACAATGCCGCACTGATCAGAGGCTGCGCAAGCTTCGTAGTCCTCAGGAACTCTGTGGTTTGCGTTTGGACGACTGAGATGAGCTAGGTGAGTAGGCTGGTGCAGCCTAGCGTTCTGACAGCGCTTGGTTGGGAGATTATGCGCCTTTGGTCACTCGACTGGTATCACGATAAAGAACGTGTTATCGCAGGCATCATTGATCGCCTAGAATGGACAAAAAGTACAAGGGCGGCACAAAATAATCGGTCCTAGCTTGTGTAGTATCTGACAATTCACTAAGTTTGTACCCAGCTAGGCACTAATTAGAGAATTTATTCTTTAAGCGGCAATAGTTAAACGGTTCGAATTATAACAGTACTAACATACAAGACACAAGTCAAGTCATTATGAACGGACAGGCGACAGTCAAAGACTTACGCGATGTAGTCATTCGCTTTTCTGGGGATTCTGGCGATGGTATGCAGCTTACAGGCACCATCTTTACAGACCTCAGTGCTATGCTAGGGAATACGATTTCTACGTTTCCCGACTTCCCAGCGGAGATACGTGCACCACAGGGCACACTAAGTGGTGTATCGGGCTTCCAGGTACATATCGGTGCTAACAACGTAAAGGCTCCTGGCGATGAGACGGACGTGCTCGTAGCTATGAACCCTGCAGCTCTAAAGGTAAATACCAAGATGCTCAAGCGTGATAGCCTGATCATTATTGACCAAGACTCCTTCGCTACGAATGACCTTAAGAAGGCTGAGTTCGTTACTGAGGACCCATTTGCAGAGCTAGGCCTTGCGACACAGCAGGTGATAGCAGCACCCATCACCTCTATGGTGAAGGAGGGACTTGCTGAGTTTGGCCTAGATAACAAGAGCGCCGTAAGATGTAAGAATATGTTTGCTCTGGGGCTAATATGCTGGCTATTCGAGCGTCCTCTAGAGCATGCAGAAGCCTTCCTAACGCGCAAGTTTGGCAAGAAGCCCGAGCTATGTAAGGCTAACATTAAAGCCCTTAACGATGGTTTTAATTTCGGGGCCAATACCCATGCGTCAACGACAACATTCAGGGTGGAGACATCAGACCAGGCTCCGGGCAAGTATGTAGATATGAATGGCAATAAGGCTACTGCCTATGGTCTTATTGCCGCTAGTGAGGCTGCTGGTCGTCCACTTTTCCTTGGCTCATATCCCATCACGCCCGCTACAGATATTCTGCATGAGCTATCCAAGCACAAGGCTCTCGGCATCAAGACAGTGCAGGCAGAGGATGAGATTGCTGGTATCTGCACTGCTATAGGAGCCTCTTTTGCTGGGAACCTATCCGTAACGACGACCTCTGGGCCTGGTCTTGCGCTCAAGGGCGAGGCTATGGGGCTATCTGTTATCGCTGAGATTCCACTAGTTATAGTAGACGTGCAGCGTGCTGGGCCGTCGACGGGTATGCCCACCAAGAGCGAACAGACAGACCTTATGCAGGCTCTGTATGGGCGCAACGGTGAGAGCCCTATGCCCGTGATAGCTGGCACTACGCCTGACAACTGTTTTTACGCTGCCTACTGGGCGGCTAAGATAGCAGTGGAGCATATGACCCCTGTTATTCTACTCACAGACTCATTTATTGCCAACGGCTCTTCGGCTTTCCGCATTCCAGACCTTAGCACATTGCCAGAGATTAAGCCTCCATATCTACATAATCGTCCGGCTAATGAGCAAGCCTGGAAGCCTTACGAACGTAACGAAGAAACACTCGTACGTTACTGGGCTATCCCTGGAGAGGAAGGATACCAACATCGTTTAGGAGGTCTAGAGAAGGACTATAATACGAGTGTCATCAGTACTGACGCAGATAACCACGAGCGTATGGTACAGACACGTGCTGAGAAGGTAGCTCGTATAGCCCGAGATATACCACAGCTTGCGCTTGAGGGGGATACCGATAGCGATTTGCTCATTGTCGGTTGGGGTGGTACCTATGGGCACCTCTATGAGAGTATGACGGCCATGCAGGAGGCTGGGCACAAGGTGGCTTTGGCACATTTTGCCTTCATCAATCCTTTGCCCAGTAATGCTGAGGAAATCCTACGACGCTACAAGCACGTAGTGGTAGTAGAGCAAAATAGTGGCCAGTTTGCCAGCTATCTGCGTGGGCTCTTCCCTGGCTTTATGCCACATCAGTACAATCGTGTAACAGGTCAGCCATTCACAGTCTCAGAGCTTGTGGAGGCATATAAAAACATATTAGCTAGTAAATAGAGATGGAACAGTGCAATACTTGTCCTAGCCAAAGTTATAAGGCTGCAGACTACAAGAGCGAACAGCAGGTGCGTTGGTGTCCTGGTTGTGGCGACCACGCTGTCCTAGCGACTCTACACAAGGCAATGGGTGAGCTTGGTATCGCTCCACATGACACTGCGGTCATATCAGGTATCGGTTGCTCTTCTCGCTTGCCTTATTATATGAATACCTACGGCTTCCATACGATACATGGACGTGCTACAGCTGTGGCTACTGGGGTTAAGACAGCCAATCCCAAGCTTAGTGTATGGGTAGTGTCTGGGGATGGTGATAGCCTTGCTATTGGTGGTAACCACTTCATACACGCTGTGCGCCGCAACGTAGATATCAATATACTCCTCTTCAACAATCGTATCTATGGTCTTACCAAGGGGCAGTATTCGCCAACGAGTGACCGAGGCTTTGTATCCAAGAGTTCGCCCTACGGAACGGTTGAGGACCCATTCATCCCTGCGGAGCTGACACTGGGTGCGCGCGGTAAGTTCTTTGCTCGTGCGATAGATATCGATATGAAGAATCTGCAGTACTGCATGGAGGAGAGCGCCAAGCACAAAGGCACAGCGGTTCTAGAGGTGCTGGTGAACTGTGTGATATTCAACGATGGTATTCACAAGGGCTATGCCAGCAAGGAGGTCCGCGATGATAAGACGATTACGCTACGCCACGGAGAAAAGATGATCTTTGGTAAGGAGCGCAACAAGGGCCTAGTGCTAGACGGTCTGAAGCTAAAAGCAGTGACTATCGGCGAAGATGGTTATACGCTCGATGATATCCTGACGCATGATGCCCATGAAGCCGATGTGACGCTACATAATATGTTGGCTATGATGGGTGGTGAAGATATGCCTATCGCTATCGGTGTAATTCGTGATGTCGAGGATATCTCTTACGAAGCGGCTCTCGAGCAACAAATCCTAGACGTACAAGCCAAGAAGCCTCAGCGTAAGCTAGAGGAACTCTTCCTAAGTGAGTCTTATTGGGAGGTGAAGTAGCCCAAGTAGACTCAGTACATAATACCCCGAATCGGTGCTAGATGAATAAGCCCGATTCGGGGTATCTTGTATCTAAAGCTATCTATACCATAGGGATGTACAGCCTTTGCTACTGCTTCGGGAGGCTAGTACCTATAATTCCTCCCCAAACTACTACTACAATCATCGTCTTACTCCGCTGTAATATCCATCTTACATATAGTGTAAGACGCATTTTGTAGTGGTACAAAGCCTAGGTTGAGCAAAGCCAAACGACACTTTCTCCTTATGAGAGCTTTCATAAAAGATACTGTAACCAGAGCTTTATCCACTCCCTCATATGCCCATAGGGGCTATCGCGATAATTCACTCCCCTCGATGTGTTGTTTACTTGGCTTATTGTGCTTAACTTTGGAGTACATAAATCAGATTCTCCTATGAATATCATCAGACGATCGTTGCTGGCGAGTCTACTCGTTTTGTCGCTAGCACCAGCCTCGGCTCAGAGACAGCAGAAGTATCAGCCCAGTGAAGAAAACCTCGCAGCACGTCAGCGCTTTCGAGACCACGGCTTAGGTATTTTCTTGCATTGGGGGCTGTATAGTACTTTTGCCCAAGGCGAATGGTACTTGCACAGTGCCAATCTAGACCACAAAGAGTATGCAAAAGCGGCAGCTGGTTTTTATCCTGCAAACTTCGATGCTAAGCGCTGGGTGGAGCAGATAAAAGCTTCTGGAGCGGGCTATCTATGTATCACTTCTAGGCACCACGACAGCTTCTCGCTATGGGACACTAAACAAAGCGACTACAACATCGTTAAGGCCACTCCTTTTCGGAGAGATATCTTGGCTGAGCTAAGAGACGAATGTCGGCGTCAGGGCTTAGGCTTCCATATCTACTACTCGACGCTAGACTGGGCTCGTGAGGATTACACACCTCTAGGTCGTACTGGGCACGGCACGGGCAGAGGACAGGCGGGGCAATGGCAGCGCTATGATGCCTTCATGAATGCTCAGTTAACCGAACTCGTACGTGATTACGATGCCGACGCTATATGGTTAGATGGCCATTGGGACCACGATATTCATCCCGATTTCGATTGGCAGTATGATAAGATGTATGCCAATATCCATAAGATAAAGCCGTCTTGCCTGATTGGTAATAACCACCACGAAACGCCCAAGGATGGTGAAGACTTCCAAATGTTTGAGCGGGATGTACCAGGTGATAATACAGCAGGTCTCTCTGGTCAGGCCATTAGCGACCTTCCTCTAGAGACTTGTCAGACGATGAACGGGATGTGGGGCTATAAAGTCAAGGACCAGAACTACAAGAGTGATACTACACTTATTCGCCTCCTAGTATCTACGGCAGGACGAAATGCCAATTTGTTGCTCAATATAGGGCCAGAAGCCAATGGAAATCTACCAGCTCTGGCCGTGGATCGCTTAGAGAAGATTGGGGCATGGATGCGCACTTATGGCCCAACTGTCAAGGGCGGAGTACGTGCTGGTATTATTCCTCCTCAAGATTGGGGAGTTACAACCCAACAAGGTAAAAAGCTCTATCTGCATATATTAGATTGTAAGGAGAAGAGTCTAACGATACCACTTGCAGCATCTGTACGTAATGCTGTTGTCTATGATAGTCGTAAGAAGATCCCTTACAAGTCAAACAAGGGGCAGCTGACTTTGAGCTTCGAGGATGCTCCGAGCAAGCTCAATGTGGTGGACTATGTTGTAGAGCTAACCCTTAAATAATACAACCAAATGAAGATACTATATACCTGTAGGCTGAGTGTTATTCTCGCTACGCAAGTGCTACTTGCTCAGCCTCATACTGCTGATAAGCAAGGACTTCATCGCAAGGTGGAGCAAAGCCTTCGCTTGCGCCGTGCCTCTTGGACCAAGGGCGCACTATTTGCTCCCCTTGGCCTGCGAATGACGGCCGAGGAGCATAGAGCTATGAGCTTCCTGTATGCCTATATGCCTCTTAGCGATATTACAGATTACTCAGGGGGATATCATCTAGATAATGTACGAATGGCCCTCAAGGCACGAGCAGAAATGCCTTGGGGAAAGCGCATTAGTGAGCGGGATTTTTATCACTTCGTGCTCCCTGCACGTGTTAACAACGAAGCTCTAGATTCGGTACGTATAGCCCTCTATGACACTCTGAAGAAACGCGTCGCACACCTCTCCATGGAGCAGGCTGTGATAGAGGTTAATCGCTTTTGCCACGAGGCTGTAACCTATAGCCCTAGTGATGCTCGCACGAGTGCTCCGCTAGCGACGATACGCTCGGCTTATGGACGTTGTGGTGAGGAGTCTACCTTGCTAGTAGCAGCTCTGCGTACGGTTGGTATTCCCGCACGTCAGGTCTACACACCACGCTGGGCTCATACCGATGACAATCACGCCTGGGTAGAGGCATGGGTGGATGGTAAATGGCGCTTTATGGGCGCCTGCGAGCCTGAGGCTGTGCTGGACCTGGGATGGTTTAATGCTCCGGCCTCTCGTGCTATGCTGGTACATACACGTGTGTTTGGCGATTATGCAGGGCCAGAGCCAGTGATTAGTCGTAATAGCTGTGTTACAGAGATAAATGTAACAGAAGGCTATGCCCCTGTACGTACTGCCGAGGTTGAGGTTGTAGATGCTGCGGGACAGCCTATAGAGGGAGCTATGGTGGAGTTTAAGGTCTACAATTATGGTGAGTTTTATACCGTAGGTCGTGAGCGTAGTAACCGACAGGGCTTGGCCCGCTTTATGGCAGGGCTTGGCGATATGCTGGTATGGGCTAGCACTAAAGAGCGCTTTGGTTTCTCTAAGCTCTCATTTGCCGAGGGTAAGCGTACTCGGGTAATCTTGGAGCATAGGGCGGGGGATGATATTAAGGTTAAATTGGATATTATTCCACCCCGAGAAAATCCACGCTACCCTGTGGTTACGGAGGCTCAGCGGGCCGAGAATACACGTCTATTGGCCTATGAAGACTCTATCCGCAATGCTTATGTGGCTAGCTTCAGCGATAAGCAGCTAGAGGGACTCGATGCTCGTGGCAATTGGCAGACGCTGCAAACCTTTGTAAAGACAGCTATGGATAAGAAGGCGGCTATGGCTATGCTAAGGGTAATATCGGCTAAAGACAGACGTGATGCCAAGCTGTCTAATCTGCAGGACCATCTGATGAATACTCGTCCGGATGCTCGCTATACGTCAGCAGACTCTGCTTTGGTATGGCAGTATATCTATTCTCCACGAGTAGGTATAGAGGAGATGAGCCCTTATAAGGGGGAATTCCTACGCTTAGTCCCTGATAGTCTGCAGCGTACTTGGCGCAAGGACATCGCTCAGCTAGCTGTGTGGTGTAGAGAGCATATTACTGTTGACAATGAGAGCAATCCACACCGATTCGCTATCAGTCCTATCGGGATATGGCGTGCACGCCGAGGTGATGCGCAGTCCGTGGCTATCTTTTTCGTGTCTATGGCACGGGCTATGGGGTATGCTGCACGTGTGGATGAGGTAACAGGCAAAACCCAGTATCAAGCTCCAGGGACTGGTGCTTGGGTCGATGTACAACTCAAGACTTCGGAGGGTAGGGAGCGTATAGCCCCTAAGGGGACGCTGAAGCTTGACTACAAGGATAACGGTGTTGTTGATAATCCCCACTACTATACTCACTTCTCTATATCTCGTCTTGGGGCAGACAATGCTCTGTCTCTCCAGAGTTATGATGTTAGTGACCGTGGGCTAGAGCAGGGGGCTAGCTGGGCTGGTTTGTTCCGCTCGGGAGTAGAAATGGAGGTTGGCAACTATTTGCTCGTAACGGGTTCGCGTATGGCCAGCGGTAATGTTTTGGCGGAGCTACGCAGTTTCTCTATTCAGCAGGGACAGGAAACGTCTACGCCTCTGGTTTTGCGACGTGACAGCACTCAGGTAGCAGTATTGGGAGCTTTCGATGCAGAGACACGTTATGGCCGTTTAGGCAGCCAGCAAGAGTTAGCGGAGCATAGCCAGCTGGTGTCGGCTAAACCGGTAGAGGGCTCAGTACTATCGACTACGGGACGAGGCTATTACATACTTGGTATCCTCGGAGCTCAGCAAGAGCCTAGCAATCACGCCTTGCGAGACTTGGCAAGACTCAACGAAACACTGAATGCCTGGGGCAGACCTATGCTATTGTTATTCGCTAATGAAGAGCATCGTAGCCGTTATCGTCCAGAAGAATTTCCCGATCTGTCTAAGGATGCGGTATGGGGCGTAGATCTGGATGGACGTATTAGAGAGGCTTTGATTAAAGAATTCAAGCTAAATAAACAGGAGTTACCCATCTTCATTATCGCTGATACCTTCAATCGTGTAGTCTACATCAAGCAAGGCTATACCATTGGACTCGGTGAGCAACTGAAGGCTGTTATCGCAGGATTGCGTGCAGGAGGGACTCTTACTGGCGGAGCCTGCACGATGCCTTAATAGCTCTGTCGTTACCTCCTAATACTTTGCTTTTCGTCCCCTAGTGAGTGGACGGGTGTTCACTTAATAGGGGACGATTTGTTTGCCTACTAGATGATGGCGGCTTCTCCTAATAGACGGGCATTCGCAGGCTCTAGGACTCGTTTCTATTGGGGATTATGGCGTATCTTTGTATTAGATTATGATACAGGATAAAATACATCAGGCTCTAGCACGCTACGAGCAAGAGCAGGGCCATCGACTAGAGCCCGTGGCAGTACTGTTTGATATGGATGGCGTATTGTATGACTCTATGCCTGCGCACGAGCGTTCGTGGCTGGAGACGGCTCAGCATTACGGCCTGCCGATGACTGCCGAAGACGTGTATATGTTCGAGGGTCAGACGGGTAGCCAAACAATAGATATTTTGATAGAGCGCCGTTATGGCCGTCGGGCGACAGCAGAGGAGCAGAAGGCTATATATGAGCAGAAGACCAGACTCTTTAACGAATACAATACCGGAGCACTGATACCGAATGTTGCCTCTGTATTAGCAGCGGTTGCCCACCTAGACCGCATCGTGGTAACAGGCTCATCACAGGGCGGACTATTAGATAAACTGAATGACAACTTTCCGAATGTCTTCTCTCGGGAACGTATGGTAACGGGTATGGATGTAAACAATGGTAAGCCTCATCCCGAGCCTTACCAGAGAGGGATGGCACTAGCGAATACAAAGACCTATCAGAGCATTGCCATAGAGAATGCACCCTCGGGCGTGCGCTCTGCCGTTACAGCTGGTTGCTTCACCATAGCGGTAAATACGGGTCCACTGCCCGATGCCGTGCTTGCTAACGAAGGGGCGCATTTGGTATTCTCTGATATGTCGGAGTTGTGCCAAGCCTTGCCCCTGATACTATCGGTATAAATACTAACAAACACCAATCCTATGTGGCAAACGTACATCAATGAGTGGGGCTGGGTCTTTGGCTATGTTATAGCCATCATCGCTTTCTTGCCTGGCTGGATACTAGACAGAGTCTTAGGAGACCCTAGTACAGGGCATCCGATAATCCTCTTCGGGAGTATGATCGCTTGGGGGGAAAAACGTTTGAATAAGGGTAGCTTTCGCTTCCTCAAAGGGTTGCTATACAACTTAGCATTGATGCTACTAGCCTTTATTCTGCCTGTAGGCTTGCTGTATCTCCACTACAATATTACTGGTACGCTATGGGGCGCAATAGGCTTGTATGTTCACTTCAGTTGGTTCGGTGTGTTTTATATGCTCTCAGGGACTACTTTAGAGCGAGAGGTGCGTATGGTCTTCGAGGCTGTGGATCAATCATTAGATGCGGGTCGTAAGCAAGTGGCTCGCATAGTAGGACGTGATACAGGCTCTCTGAGCGAGCAGGAAGTACGTACTGCAGCCCTAGAGACATTGAGCGAAAACTTAAGCGATGGCGTCGTGGCACCGATGTTTTGGTTTCTCCTGCTAGGACTACCAGGTATAGTCTTATATAAAATGGTCAATACGCAGGACTCTATGATTGGTTATCTTAATGAACGTTATCGTGCTTATGGCTGTTTCTCGGCCAAGGTGGATGATATGCTTAACTATATCCCTGCTAGACTAACGGCTCTACTGATGTTAGCAGTAACGTGGCGTTGGGACTTGCTCGGCTTCGTACGTCGCTATGGCAGAGCTCATGCTAGCCCTAACTCCGGCTACCCCGAGTCTGCTCTAGCAGGTATTCTAAATTGTCGCTTTGGGGGGCCACACGACTATTTCGGACAGGAGGTATATAAGCCTTATATAGGTGAGACCGATCGTCCACTACAAAGCCTTGATATGCAACATGCTATTCGGATAAATAGACGCGTGGAACTCAGCATGGGCATTCTTGTCTTACTGCTCTCACCTTGGACTTGGATACTTATATTAGTTGCTCTAATGGGCTAATTCGATAACATTGCTTATCTTTACCTCAAACAAATAATCAGCTACAGTATTATGAATACGATGAACAACAAAAGACAGACAATACTCATCACAGGAGGTCGCTCGCTACTAGGGCGCAGACTGACAGAGTATCTGCGTGGTAGAGGATACCGTATCCTATGGCTAACACGAGATGTGAGTGGAGGTATGGATATGTGCGATGAGACTTTCTACTGGGACATAGAGCAGAATGTTGTTGCCGAGCATCCTCTGAAGGAAGCTGATATAGTGATACACTTGGCTGGTGCTAGTCTATATAGTGAGCGTTGGTCATCCGCACGCAAGAAGGAACTTATGCGTAGTCGCCTACGGTCGGCTCGTGTCCTTACCAATGCCTTAGCTAAGGTAGAGAACCATGTTCATACTATTATATACGCTTCTTCTTTTGCGTACTACGAGAATAGAATAGCAGAGGAGGTAGTACACGAAGACGAAGAGCCAGGCGTGAGCTTTCTCTCCCAGGTCTTCAAGGGGCTAGAGCATGAGGCCGTAGTTGCTGAGCAAAAGCTCGGAGTACGTACTGTTATTATGCGTAGCAGCTTCATTCTAGACCCTTACGCAGGTATTTTGCCGAATCTGATTCGCCCTGTCCGTTTTGGGTTGAATGTGCCACTCGGTAGCGGTAAGCAGTATGTCAATTGGGTGCATCAGCTCGATGTTTGCCGTGCTTATGAGCACGTTATTTCCCAGGAAGATATCCGAGGGGCTTTTAATGTCGCTGCCCCCGTACAGACTACCAATAGCCAGCTGATGTACGCTCTAGCAGCTATCTATGGCAAAGAACATATCCGAGTACCGCTACCTGCCGCTTTGGTACGCCTAGCTATGGGCGAGATGAGCCACGAGCTATTGCACTCACGCCCTGTATCTACAGACAAGCTCCTAGCTACAGGCTTCCGTTATCAGTACGATGAGCTCAACAAGGCTCTGCGTGCAAGCTCTCTAGAGTAAAATGCGTATCTTTGTACCACAAATCAAGTATCGTACATGCCTCGCAAAGTAGCCTTAATCACTGGTGTTACGGGTCAAGATGGAGCGTATCTATCTGAGTACTTGCTCGGTTTAGGCTATGAAGTGCATGGCCTAAAGCGGAGAAGCTCGCTCTTTAATACGCAGCGCATAGACCATCTATATCAAGATCCACACGAAGAGAATCGTCGTTTCTTCCTTCATTATGGAGACCTGACGGACTCTATGAATATCACTCGCCTCATCAAGGAAATACAGCCAGACGAGATTTATAACCTCGGGGCTATGAGTCACGTTAAGGTGAGTTTCGAGTGTCCTGAGTACACAGCGGACGTTGATGCGCTGGGGACTCTGCGCATTCTAGAGGCTGTCCGCTTACTTGGACTAGAGAAAAAGACTCGTATCTACCAAGCATCGACGAGCGAGCTGTATGGCTTGGTGCAGGAAGTACCACAGAGAGAGAGCACACCGTTCTATCCCCGTAGTCCTTATGCATGTGCCAAGCTCTATGGCTATTGGATCACCGTGAACTATCGCGAAGCCTATGGCATACATGCCAGCAACGGTATTCTCTTTAATCACGAGTCGCCGCTACGTGGAGAGACATTCGTAACTCGTAAGATTACACGTAGCACCAGTCGTATTGCCTTGGGCTTGCTAGATAAGCTCTATCTGGGTAACCTCTCAGCTAAGCGAGACTGGGGACACGCCAAAGACTATGTGCGCTCTATGCACCTGATACTGCAGCAGCCTGAGGGTGGGGACTATGTCGTCGCTACAGGAGAAACTACAGAGGTCCGAGAGTTTGCTCGTTTAGCCTTCGCCGAGATAGGGCTTCAGCTGGAGTTTAGAGGAGAAGGTATTGATGAAGTCGGTATATTGACTACCGTCAACGAAGAGCGCTTCATCTCAATGGTAGGTGAGGACTACCTCAGTGCCATTCAGCAGCGTGTAGGACAAGAAGTAGTAGCCGTAGACCCAGCATACTTCCGACCTACAGAGGTAGACCTCCTGATTGGAGACCCAACGAAGGCAATGAAGACCTTAGGTTGGCAACCAGAGTACAAGCTAAAGGACATTGTAGCCGACATGATGCAGAGCGATATTCGTCTGATGAAGAAGGATACATATCTACAGGAGGGTGGCTATACCATTAAGAATTACTACGAGTAATAGACACTGATGGAGCTCACAAGTAAGATATATGTAGCAGGCCATAGAGGATTGGTAGGCTCGGCTATCTGGCGTACGCTAGAGGCTGCGGGTTATACCAATCTAATTGGTTGCAGTCATAAAGAATTGGACCTCACGGACGCTGTCGCTGTCCGTGAGTTCTTTGCTAAAGAACAGCCCGAATATGTATTCCTCGCTGCTGCCTATGTAGGCGGTATTATGGCAAACAATACATTCAGGGCTGATTTTATTTATCGTAACCTCGCCATTCAGCAGAATGTTATAGGTGAGAGCTATCGCACAGGGGTCAAGAAGCTACTATTCTTAGGTAGTACATGCATTTATCCTAGAGACGCGGAGCAGCCGATGGGCGAGGACAGTCTCCTTACAGCGCCATTAGAATACACCAATGAGCCATATGCTATAGCTAAAATAGCAGGACTCAAGATGTGTGAGAGCTTCAATCTGCAGTATGGTACGAATTTCATAGCGTGTATGCCTACTAATCTCTACGGCCCTAATGATAACTTCGACCTCGAGCATAGCCACGTCTTACCGGCTATGATACGCAAGATTGTCCTAGCTGACGCTATGCAGCGGGGAGATTGGCAGGCCGTCCGTCGAGATTTGGCGTGGCGACCTATTAGTACTCTTCCTGCCTTAGAATCAGTGAGTAACGAGCAGATAGCCGAGGAGCTAGGGGCTCGCTTCGGTGTCTATGTAGATAGGGTCGAGCTCTGGGGGACAGGACGCCCGATGCGGGAATTCCTCTGGAGCGAAGATATGGCAGAGGCCTGTGTCTTCCTGATGGAACGCATAAACTTCGAGGACCTAAAGCCTCTAGAGGGCGAGGTACGTAACTGCCACATCAATATCGGCACAGGTAAGGACATTAGCATTCGCGACCTAGCCTATTTGATTAAAGATACTGTTGGCTACACTGGCAACATTAGTTTTGATAGCACTAAGCCAGATGGTACGATGAGAAAACTTACAGACCCAAGTAAACTCAACAACCTAGGCTGGACGCACAAAGTAGAACTTGCCGAGGGGGTACAACGTATCCTCGCATGGTACAAGGCCTGTAGTTACTAAGTATGGGCTTAAGACGCGAATATCAAAGACTACGAAGTACTATCCTAGGCTTAGTACGTATCTATTCTAGCGAGGACACAAAGTCATACACTTATAATTGGTGGCACGAGCCAGCCGACAGTTTTTGGATTGATCGTTTCATTCGTAGCAAAATACAACCTCAACAGCCGATCAATTATTACTCTTGCTTTGGTCCCAAGGTATGGTGTATCCGCAAGCACAGAGGGCATAAGATCTTCTTCTCGGGAGAAAACCTAGAAGTAACGCTTATCTCATCTCGTTTCCCCAAGTATAGAGATTGTCGCAACAAAGAGGTCGATTTGGCCATAGGCTTTGAGTTTAGAACCGAGGCTAACTACTATCGCTTCCCCCTGTGGATTATTCAGCGAGATTTCATTAGCCCAACCGCAACTCTGGGG
>JAXFXP010000172.1:0-9636 GCA_034091595.1 Porphyromonas sp. | reverse complement strand
ACGGGGGAGCGCATTCGTCAGACTATGAGCAACTGTCTCTACGGGCGCTACAAATTTCTTTATGTTTCGCCAGAGCGTTTGTCTAGTGAGGCCTTCCGAGCGCAACTAGCAGAGCTCCGTATCGGCCTCTTGGTCATAGATGAATGCCACTGTATCTGTCAGTGGGGCTATGATTTCAGACCCTCTTACTTGGGTATTCTAGATCTTAGAGACTATATCCCTAGCGTGCCTATCATGGCACTTACTGCCACTGCCACACCAGAGGTCGTCGAGGATATACGGCGCATATTGTCCCTCGGGCCAGGGGCACGTTTTTTTCAGAAGAGCTTTTATCGAGACAACGTTAGCTATTCTATACGCTATGCGGATGATAAGATGGCAGAGTTGCAGCATATCCTCTCTCGGGTGCCTGGCTCTGTTGTTATTTACTGCCGCAGCCGAGAGCTCTGCCGAGATACGGCGCGCTATATCAGAGCGGAGATGGGGGAGACTGCGACCTTCTTTCATGCAGGCTTGACCTATGCTGAGCGTGAGATACGTCAGGAGCGCTGGATGCGTGGAGAGTACCGTGTTATGGTGGCTACGAATGCTTTCGGGATGGGTATAGACAAACCCGATGTTCGTCTGGTGGTACACCTTACGATGCCTTCATCGCTTGAGGAGTACTTCCAGGAGGCTGGGCGTGCCGGACGTGACGGCCTGCTTAGCTATGCTGTCGCTTTGGTGGCTCGCTCAGACATACGTTTGTTGCGTCTTAGGTTTGCGGATGCTTTCCCTGAGGTCGAGTATGTCAAGTATACCTACGATATGCTATGCAACTACTTCTCTATAGGAGAAGGCGAGGGGAAAGACAGGAGCTACGACTTCGACATCGACCACTTTACACGAGTGTGCAGGATGCGCCCAGCACAGACTCGGTCGGCTATCCAGATAATGGAGCTTTCGGGCTTCCTCGAGTATAAAGAGGATGATGCAGTCTCGAGGCTGATGATACTATGCCAGCGTGAGGACCTGTATGCCGAGCATGTGGGGCACGACGAGATCTTGCGTGCTCTACTTAGACGCTATACGGGCTTATTTTCGGACTACGTTTTCATTAGTGAGGCCGATCTGTCGGCACTTACGGGCTATACCTATCAGGAGGTGTATGGCTTGCTTACGGCTCTATCTCAGAAAGGCATCCTACACTACATCCCCAAGAGTAATATCCCTCGTATTGTATTCAGAATCCGTCGGGAGGATACGCGATATCTGCGCTTGACGGAGGCGGCTTACTATCAGCGTAAAGAGCGTATGCGAGAGCGTATAGACGCTGTGCTCAACTATGTGAGCCGCGATGATACCTGTCGCTCTCGTTTGCTGCTGAGATATTTTGGCGAGAAGGCTACGGTAGCCTGTGCCAAGTGTGATGTCTGTCTAAAGAAGCCATCTCAGGGCTTGCGAAACTACATCGTCGAGGATTGCTATTATTCCCTGCTGGAGCAGCAACAATCTGGAGCTAATGCTGTCTCTATCCAGGATATAGTGCGAGCTCACAAGCATCAAGCCCAGGATGTAGTAGCAGCCCTGCGCTATCTATCGGCCGGTCCGCTGGAGGGGAAGATTGGCCTTGTCGGTGATTTAGTAGAGCTGCTGGAGGATTTGCAAGGGATTAGCTTGTAAAAAAGTTGTAACTTTGCAAGCGTTTAGAGAGATGGACAAGAAAGTAAGAATACTGCAATTGGGCAAATTTCACCCGATCAAAGGTGGGGTGGAGAAGGTGATGTATGCCTTTATGCTCGGGCTTTCCTCGCGAGGGATAGCCTGCGATATGCTCTGTGCTTCGGATGATGATGAGGTGGGCGTAGTGCAGGTGAACAAGCGTGCAAAATTAATCAAGGTGAAGACGGTCGCCAAGGTGGCGGCTACCATGCTATCGCCAGATATGATAACGACCCTGCGTCGTATATGCCGTCGTTACGATATCATTCATATACATTTACCAGACCCTATGGCAGTGCTGGCGCTTATGCTCTCTGGCTACAAGGGGAAGGTCGTTATACATTGGCATAGTGATATACTGAAGCAGAAGCTGCTTTTGCAGCTCTTCAAGCCACTACAGGCTTGGGTTATCCGCCGTGCTGACCTCATACTGGGGACTACCCCCGTGTATGTGGAGCAGTCTCCTGCACTCAGAGGAGTACAGCATAAGATTGACTATCTGCCGATCGGGGTACGAGAGCGTGCCCCAGAGCCAGAGATGGTCGCGATGGTACGTAATCAGTACCCAGGGAAGAAGATTATCTATTCTATGGGGCGCTTGGTGGAGTACAAGGGCTATGAATACTTGATAGAGGCGGCTTCATTGTTGCCAAACGATTATATTGTGCTGATTGGAGGGAGCGGTCCTCTCAAGGGGCATCTGCAGGATATGGTACAGAAGTATCGTTTGCAGAATAAGGTCTTCATCCTCGGTTTTATACCTAGGGAAGTCGAGTCTGCCTATTATGGAGCTTGCGATGTGTTCTGTCTAAGCTCTACGATCAAAACAGAGGCCTATGCCATCGTTCAGGTTGAGGCTATGAGTTGTGGGCGCCCGATCATCGCTACAAACATACCAGGCTCCGGAGTTCCCTGGGTTAACGCTCATGGGGTATCGGGGCTGAATGTAGAGCCTTGCTCATCCAAGGAAATAGCCATAGCAGCGCAAATGATCTGTGAGGATGGCCATCTCTACGAACGCTTCAGCATGGGAGCACTTTATCGTTACCACAAACTATTTACACAGGAGGCGATGATAAATGGCTTGATTGCTCACTACGATAAGCTACTAACAGACAATAAGGATTAGACTACAACAATATGCAGGCTTTAGTAAAGAGAGTGTTTGATTTCTTGCTTGCTTTGGGCTCTTTGGTGCTATTTGCCCCAGTAATGCTGATTATCTACATTGCCATTAAGCGTGAGGAGCCTAACGGTGATGCTATCTATGCTCAGGAGCGAATCGGTAAGGATGGTAAGCCTTTTATGCTTTATAAGTTTCGTTCGATGCGCATGGACGCCGAGAGTATGGGGAGCCCTCAGCTTTTTGCCGGAGATGATGACCCACGACTGACGAAGGTCGGGGCCTTTATCCGTGCTCACCATATCGATGAATTTCCTCAGCTGTGGAATGTTATCCGTGGGGATATGAGCTTCGTCGGACCACGTCCGGAGCGTCAGTTCTATATAGATCAGATAATGCAGCACAACCCAGACTATGCCAAGCTGTATGCCATCCGTCCGGGACTATTCTCTTATGCCACACTGTACAACGGCTATACAGATACTATGGAGAAGATGCTCAAACGTCTAGACTATGATCTGAAGTATCTAGCAGACCTATCCCTGTGGACGGATATTAAGATAATCTATCTTACATCTATTTCTATTATCTTTGGTAAGAAATTCTAGAATAAGTTTATGATACAAAGACAAACCCCACTGAAGTGTCTCTCGTTACTGGCGGTAGCGTTTGCACTCTTGATGGCTAGTTGTGGTTCTCCTAAGCGCTATGCGTATCTGCAGGATGTCGAGCTGGCCAAGCTCTATAGCGTAGAGCATAAGAACAAGATCAGAGTACAGCCAGGAGACCGCTTGCAGATTGCTGTACAGAGTGCTTATCCAGAGCTAGTGGCTCCATTTACGGGGCGTGGCTTCCAGACATCAGTACCAGGGCTTTCCTCAGGAAATGCAAATGTTACGAATGAAGATACACCTACGCTCAGGAGCTTCGGCTACACAGTTGATAGTCGTGGGGAGATAAACTTTCCGGTACTTGGTTACCTCAAGGTCTCAGGGATGACACTCGGAGAGGTTGCTAAGTTTCTGGAAGATAAACTGAAGACTAGCAAGTATGTGCCAGATGCACGAGTGATGACCCAGTTCTCAAACTTTCAGATATATCTGCTAGGAGCAACTCCAGTTGGGAAGACAACACCACAGTCGTCGGCAAATAGCTTCACTCCTCTCAATGGTGCCAATGGAGGTATTCTTCGCCTTGGGGATAAGGAAGAGGTAAACGTGCTGGAGGCTCTTGCTTATGTGGGGGATCTACCAGTCAATGCGAATATCGAGAAAGTGCAGGTTATCCGTCGGGTTGATGGTCAGTTTGTGACCTACCGCTTGAACCTAAAGTCTACAGAGATTTTCTCATCACCAGCTTTCTACCTGCAGCAGAACGATATTCTTTATGTAGAGCCTCGTTACCGTCGTAGCGAAAACGAGGGTATCGAGCGTGTCCTACAGCTAGCGGGTTTTGCTCTTGGTTCTATCTCATCTGTCGTTACGGTAATAGCACTGCTAAGACGTTTCTAAAATATGGAGAAGTCTAATCAAAGACAGCAAACTTCGGCCTTCGCCCTTACGGATATCAATATCATCGATATCTTTCAGCTTTTGCTCCGACAGTGGCCTTGGTTCATCCTGTCTGTCATTGTCTGCTGTGGCCTGATGTACTGGCGTAATGCCAAGCAGCCATACACCTACGAGAGTACTGTCTCTGTTATCATACGGGACCCATCGCAGCGCACGTCTATCGACTTTGACTTTGCGGGGCGTCGTTCGAGGGTAAATCTTGATAACGAATTACTCCAGTTCCAGTCTCGCATTGTTATAGCCAACGCTATACGTGCTGTGGAGGCTGAGGTTGAGTATAAAGCTAAGGAGGGGCTACGCTGGATTGAACTGTATGATAAATCCCCTGTGAAGGTAAAGTTTACCGATACGTTAGATATACCCCAGTCTTTTGACTTGAAGTATAAGGATGCGACCTCAGTTGTCCTCTCGGATATAGAAACGGGGGATGAGCGAGTTATCCCCATTGGCCAAGAAGTGGCCTATGGAGAGGGTAAATTCGTTGTTTCTCCCGGGGTAGATTATCATCAAGGGTGGAAGTTCCCAGTTATTCAGGTACATCGTCAGAGCGTAAAGGTCTTGGCTGCAGTGTACCAAAACATGATGTCCATTGCCCAGATGAAGGACCGAGGAACAGCAGTCCTGCTCTCGATGTCTGGAGATAACAAGAACAAGGTAACGGCCTTCCTGCGCCAGATGGTAACGGCCTACAACGAAGAGACCTCTAGCGTACGACGCCAGATCTCGGAGAATACGACACGATTTATAAGTGAGCGTATTGAGCGTCTTGGCGAAGAGTTGGACATTGTCTCGGGCTCGATAGACAGCTTCCAGCGCTCCAACCGCTATATTGTCCCTGCGACTGTTATTGGTACCTATGCAGGGAAATCTCAGGCAAGCCGAGAGGAGGTCATTTCCCTCGAAGCTCAGAAGCGTCTAGCGAACTACCTTCTCGCCGTAGTGAACAATCCTGCTAAGCATAAGGAGTTCCTCCCCGAGAATATCGGTGTGAGTGCACCTGGGGTAGATGCTCAGGTTGCCCTCTATAATAGTATTAAGCCAGAGTATGAACGTTGGCTAGAGTCAACAGGCGGGATGGAAGACCATCCTATGGTTGTCAAGTATGCTGATGCTCTCAAGACTGTGCGAGCTGGTATCGTCCGCTCTATCAACAACTACGTGTCCTCTATAGACATGAAGATTGCGGAGATTGATAGAAATGGCGCTATCGGACTAGCAGAGGTTGAGGATATGCCTTCGAAGCAACGTGAGTGGACGAATATTGAGCGTCAGCAGCGTATGAAGGAGGCAATCTTTACGCAGCTATTAAGTAAGCGTGAGGAGAACAATTTTGCCCAAACGATACAAGTCGATAATGCCTACGTCCTAGACAATGATACGGGGCCAGTAGCTCCTACCGCGCCTAATACCACACGTTCGGTATTGATTGGCTTTGTTATTGGCTTATTCTTGCCAGCAGCCTACTTCGTGTTACGTATGTTATTGGATACGAAGATCCGTACACGCAAGGATGTTACCAATGCCACTACTATACCCTATCTGGGCGATGTGCCTCAGGCTGAGGGTAAGGGTGCTTTCTTCACGATTTCGGAGCAGGGTACGGATGGTGTTACCGAGGCTTTCCGTGTGTTGCGTACGAGCCTGAGCTTTATGCTGGGCACCTCTCCAGGAGTTAAGCGCATCATGTGTTCGTCTTTCGGGGAGTCTGCTGGTAAGACCTTCACGACTTATAACCTAGCACGCAGTTTGGCTTTCACTGGTAAGCGCGTTGCTATCCTTGACCTCGATATACGTAAGGGGACAATTAGTAAGCGACTAGGCCTCTCTGGCTACGGTGTTACGAACTATATCACGGATGAGAATCTCAAGCTCTCGGATATCATTCAGGCCGACAAGAATATGCCAAGTATCAAGGTCGTAGTAGCTGGCTCTTCTGCACCTAATCCTGCGGAGCTTCTGATGCGTCCTCGACTAGACCAACTGATAGAAGAGCTGGGCCAGGAGGCAGATTATCTGCTGATCGATGGTGTGCCTTTTGGCATCGTTGCAGATGCTGCGATTATGAACCGCTTTGCTGACCTGACGCTCTTCGTTATTCGCTCAGGTAGCCTCGACCGTCGTGCGCTCCCAGACCTGCAGGCTATGTATGATGAGCAGGTGCTCAAGAATATTGCCATTGTGCTGAACGGAGTAAAAACAGGCTCGAACGGTTATGGCTACGGTTACGGCTATGGTTATGGCTACGGTTACGGCTATGGTTATGGCAATAAGCCCGAGAAGCGTTCTATCTGGAAGCGTTTATTCTCGCGCAAGTAATCAGCCTGTACGAGTGTGATGAAACAAGCATTTTTAATTATGGCACATGCCGACAAGGACCTGCTACAGGTCCTTGTCGGCATGCTTGATGATGTGCGGAACGATATCTATCTGCACATTGATGCTAAGTGGAAGGACTTTTCTCCCTCGGCTCTGTCGGTCGCGAATGCCAAACTTTATATATTGCCTGAGCGCATTGATGGGCGTTGGGGGCATAGCAGTCTGATGGATATTGAGTATGCCCTCTTTCGTGCTGCTTACGGTCGGGGTGGATATGCTTACTCCCACTTGCTTTCGGGCGCAGATCTGCCCATCAAATCGCAAGATTATATACACAACTTCTTTGCGAATGCTGGGGGACAACCATATATTGCCTATTGGCCTCACTCTGGAGATGTCTACTTCAAGGTAAGTCGCTACTCCTTTTGGATGGAGTACGAGAAGATGCCTGATAAGTATCGTCTCGTCTCTAGAGTGGTAGCTATTGCTCGACGTTGGTTGGGAGAGGCGATTTACAAGGTCTTTGGCGAACGAGCGGACTCTGATAAATTCCTCAAAGGCTCCAACTGGTGTTCTCTACCTCCTGAATGTGTGAGTCTTATCTTGACGCGAGAGGCAGAGATGACTAAGCGCTTACGATATACCCGTTCAGGTGAGGAAATATTCGTGCAGACAGTACTTTACCGAGAGTATTTTGCTCCTCGTGGAATCGATGTATCAACGCTACAGGATATGCGCTATATCAACTGGCGTAGTTCTGTCCACTCGCCAGACGTCTTTACCCGAGAAGACTGGCCTGCGATACAGGCCTCGCCTGCTCTCTTTGCCCGTAAGTTCGGAACTACTGTAGATCGTGAAATCATTAGCCTAGTACAGGCTCATTATGGATCTAAGACCGAGGAGTAACAATATGACGATACATTATCAAATCGCAGAGCAATACCTGAGTATTGAGCATGAAGACCTATCTTTGGTGCGTCAGGCACTTGGTAAATATAAGGTCTTTGAGCAGGCTACTGGGCCTGTGGCTGCTGAGCGTCTACTCACCATTGTGGCTGACGAATCAGTAGCATCTATGCCAACAGATGTGGAGCTAGAGTATGTGCAGGATACATTCTTTGAGTCTCGTGTAGCACGCCGAGCAGACAATACCTACTATCTACATATCTCTTATCAAGGACGTGTCGTTGAGGGGATTGCTTCACAAGATTGGCGGCAGTTGCGCCTGCGTGCCGATTGGACGGACTTGCGCTATGCTTACCTGATCGACCGTTTGATTATGATCTGCTTTACGATGGCGAGCTTACCGCTTGGCTACCTCAAGGTGCATGCCTCAGTAACAGAGCTCGGCGGGCGTGCCTTGGTGCTGATGGGAGTAAGTGGCACGGGTAAGAGCACGCATAGCCGTCTGTGGCGCGAGCATGTGCCTGGCTGTACGCTTCTCAACGACGATGAGCCTATTGTACGCCGTGTCGGGGACAAGGTGATGGTCTACGGTTGCCCTTGGAGTGGTAGCACTCCATGCTACCGCAATGAGTCTGCCGAGGTCGCTGCTTTCATTCATTTATATCAGGCTCCAGAGAATAAGCTTACTCGTTTGTCTGGTCGTAACTCTTTCGAGTCCCTCTTTTCTTCTTGTGCCTTTATGCTGAGCTTGCCGAATAACCAATATCAGGTCTTCGATGCTGTGTCCCAGGTGCTAGAGGTTGCTCCTGTCTATCGCCTAGACAATCGTCCCGAGTTGGCTGCAGTAGAACTTAGCCGTACCCTAATATAAGAGTTTGGTGTATGAACATGGTGAAAGGGCAAAAGATACGTTCGCGTGCCATTAGTAATCCGATCTTTTTCCGAGAGCTACTGGAGCAAATGCGACAGGGGAAGGAGGTACGTATGCGAGCCAAAGGCTGGAGTATGCTGCCACTAATCTGGGACGATCGTGATGTTTTGCATCTGGCAGCACCGCGTGAGGATACTATTAGCCGAGGGCGCATTGTTTTGGTGCGTATGGGGGATGGACGCTATGTCGTGCATCGCATTGTAGCCATAGAGGGAAGTCGTATAGTCCTTCGTGGGGACGGCAATCCTTATCAAGTGGAGTACGTACACCGAGACAAGGTTTTAGGTGAGCTCGTTGGGATTAGGCGCAATGGCAAAGAAATGAACTCTAGGAGCTTCTTGTGGCGCATTATCACATTGCTTTGGCCAAGTAATGCCTTCATCCGTAGGTCGTTGCTGTTCGCTTACCGACGTATGGTCGTACGCCCCGCAGCGCATAAGCCTAGGCGTAACTTATAGGCAGAGAGTTTAGAGGTTATCTCTTTTTTGCGGGGGATTAGCATATTACTAGCGAATAACTACGCTGTATTGTATGTATCTGTGCTCCCTCTAAACCCTTGGTTATCGTCAGGTCTTTGCTTATGATAGAGGTCGGTACTTACTTCTGTAGATATTGATTATTAGGTATATCTATCGAGATTTAACTATCTTTGCAGTTAGAAGCGAATAAGTAGATAAAAATTTCACAAATAAGACAATGAGCTTACTACAAGAATTTAAGGAATTTGCCCTTAAGGGTAATGTGATGGATATGGCTGTCGGTGTAATCATCGGTGGCGCTTTTGGTAAGATTGTAACCTCACTGGTTAATGATATTATCATGCCTCCTATCGGCATGGTCGTAGGTAAGGGCTTCGCAGATATGAAGTACGTCCTCAAGGAAGGCGTGCCTGCTCAGCTCGATGCGGCGGGGACTGAGATAGCTCCTGCAGTAGAGGCTGTTACCCTCAATTATGGTAACTTCATCCAGATTACGATCGACTTTCTGATCATAGCCTTCGTAATCTTCATGGCTATCAAGATGATGAACAGCCTCCGCAAAGCCGAAGAGCCAGCTCCAGAAGCACCAGCCGAAGATCCTGCTGATAT
>JAXFXP010000171.1:0-9827 GCA_034091595.1 Porphyromonas sp. | reverse complement strand
TGGTGATACCACTCAGCACTTTGGCATCCCCATAGACCATAATGCTATCAGGGCTGAGGCTTAGCTCTCCTATGGTATAGCCTCCAGCGGTAATTGGTCTGCCGACGAGCTCTACGGGTAAGCGCTTGCCGATGCGTTCGTAAACAGGGATTTTTAGCTCGGGATAGTTTATCTGCACAATGCTGGCACTGCGGGAGAGACGTGTTGTGATAGCTTCGCTGATCTCACGTTGTGTAAGCCCCACATAGAGCTGCTTGCTGCGCTCTTTGAGCTGACGTATCTGTATGGTGTCTAAATCCTCTAGGCTATAGCGTATATGCTCGATGCCCTTATCTCGTACGTGTACGATGAGGAAGTCTGGGATACGCCCCTGCACCCCGAGCTTAACGCCTACCGAATCAGTCCCTATGGGGATGTAGATGGGGCGAGTAACCTCGTACTGTAGCGACTGCTGTATCCATACGATGAAGGCTAGTAGTAGGAAGGGCAAAAACTTGATGAGGCGAGAACGACGTAGGCGGCTACGCCAGCTACTCTCGTTCTCGCCCCCTAGTTGCTTCTTGCCTTTCTTGCTCTGTAGTACCTTTAGACCGAGCTTCATAGGCTAGCGCATAATGGATTAGGCCGCAGGATAAACGCTACCCTTGTCTACGCGTATGCGCACACCGTCGCTAATCTCTACTACGAATTCTTTCTCTTTGATATCCTTGATGACACCATATATACCACCTGCGGTCATAATACGGCTACCGGTAGTAAGGGCATCACGCTGCTCCTGTAGCTCTTTCTGCTTCTTCTGCTGAGGACGAATCATAAAGAAGTAGATGATGGCAAACACGGCGAGCATGAGTGCGGGGAACTGCCACCAGGGTTGCTGTGGATTTGCTGCTGCCTGGGCGTAGATTTCGTAAGGATTCATTTCGTTTGTTGTATTAGTAATTGCTTATTTTTTGAGTATCTTACCCTCAGCCTTGAGTTCCTTGGCGATAGAGTCTAGGACACCGTTTACAAAAGCAGAACTCTTGGGCGTGGAGTAATGTTTACTGAGCTCAACGTATTCGTTGATAGTAATGTTCGTCGGGATAGAGGGGAAGTGTAGAAACTCTGTTACTGCTAGGTGCATGAGTAGCTCATCCATATCCGCGAGGCGCTCCTTGTCCCATCCTGCGCTGAGGTGCCTCTGGATAAGCTCGCTGGCTTTGTCGTAGCCTACGAGGGTCTGGCGCAGTAGATGTAGGGCGAAGGTCTCGTCTTCCTCGTCTCTGTAGGCGGGTAGTAGTACGCTGTCTAGCTCTTCCTCGGCTGTGGCCCGTTTCATACTCTTGAGTACGAAAGCCTTGACAATCTCCACATTGCCGTTTTCGTAGCGCTGGCTTTGGTATGCATTAGACTCCTGAGAGAGCTTGATAGCTGCGAGTATCTCTTCGTTGTCTAGTCCTGGATGGTTCTCGCAGTCGATCTTCTCTATGTAGCAGAGCTCGTCATCCCAATAGATACTCTGCTCCTCTAGGTATTCGGCTAGCTCTGTGCTAGGGGCTATAATCTGAGCGAAAACCTCCACCCAGAAGTTACGGTCAGCCTCGTACGAAGGCTCGCTCGCCAGGTAGTCTTTGTAGATCTGGCTGGTCTCGATAGCGTCTACTAGGCTGCGTAGCAGGAGGTCTGCATCTAGCCACGAGAGCGGGAATTGGTTGTACCACGACTCTAGGGTTTGGCAGCGCTCTACCTGTGCCGTATATAGGTTGCCCGCTAGGCGTCCGTCTATCAGATGAGCCGCCTCTGAGCGGAAGTGCTTGCGCAGGCGTGTAGCCTGTAGCTCTACGATACGCTCGGTAAGCTCTACGGGCAGACGCAGTAGGTACATGTATAAATCGTAGCTACGCTCTAGTGAGGTGCGTAGGTCGGCCTCGCTGGCGCTGATCTTCTGCTCCCCTTTGTGTAGATGGGCGTAGGCCACCTGTAGCACGCGGGTGCGTATGACTTGTCTATTTATCATAAAATCTTCTTGTGCCTACAAAGATACAACATTATACGCTACCGACCTTAGCTCTATCGTTAGGTCTAGGGTTGTACACCAGTAGCTGTACGTCTGTTTACATAGTATGTAAAACGGAGTTTACGCACTATGTAAACCCCGTCTTACACGTATGCTAATATAGAGGCTAAGCAAAGAGCATGGATGCTAACAGCGAGAGGTCGCACCAGAATCTTGACCCTAGTGCGACCTCTACTCCTATTTAGCTTGCTTGGCTAGCTTCGCTTAGAAGTAGCTTTATTTCTCTCGAATGAAGATGTTTATCGGAGTACCGCTAAAGTCCCAATTCTCACGAATCTTGTTCTCTAGGAAGCGCTTATAGGGCTCTTTGACCCACTGAGGTAGATTGGCAAAGAAGACAAAGCTAGGTACAGCCGTTGGGAGCTGCATCACATACTTGATCTTGATATACTTGCCCTTGGTGGCAGGTGGTGGCGTGGCCTCGATGATAGGTAGCATCACCTCGTTGAGCTTGTGCGTAGGTACACGATTGCTACGACGCTTATAGACCTCTTGCACGGTCTCTAGCACCTTGAAGATACGCTGCTTGGTCAGCGCCGAGATGAATATGATGGGGAAGTCTGTAAAGGGGGCTAATCGCTCACGTATGGCATTCTCGAAGGTCTTGATGACCACCTGGCTCTTGTCCTCTACGAGGTCCCATTTGTTTACACAGACTACTAGGCCCTTGCTATTCTTCTGGATGATAGAGAAGATATTGAGGTCTTGGCTCTCGATGCCTCGTGTGGCATCTATCATTAGGATGCAGACATCGCTATTCTCGATAGCACGGATGGAGCGAATGACTGAGTAATACTCAAGATCTTCGTTTACCTTGCCTCGTTTGCGAATACCGGCTGTGTCTACTAGGTAGAAGTTCATCCCAAACTTGTCGTAATGCGTATAGATGCTGTCTCGTGTAGTGCCGGCTAGGTCAGTAACGATATTACGCTCTTCGCCAATGAAAGCGTTTACTAGAGAGCTCTTGCCTGCATTTGGTCTGCCGACGATGGCGATACGTGGGGCATCTAGCTCGTCCTCGGCATCGTTGCCCTCGGGGAGGTTTTTGACAATCTCATCGAGGAGGTCGCCAGTACCGCTACCATTGACAGCAGATATACAGATAGGGTCTCCGAGCCCGAAGGCATAAAACTCCGCTGCCGCGTAGTGTTGCTCGTAGTTGTCTGCCTTATTGGCGACAAGGATTACTGGCTTTTTGGTGCGGCGTAGCTTCTTGGCCACCTCGTCGTCTAGGTCGGTGATGCCATTCTCTACGTCTACAACGAAGAGGATAACCTCAGCCTCCTGCATGGCGAGCTCTACCTGCTTGTTGATTTCCTCCTCGAATATATCTTCGCTACCGACTACCCAACCGCCGGTATCGACGATAGAGAACTCGCGGTCTAGCCAGCTAACACGTCCGTATTGTCTGTCTCGGGTTGTCCCGGCTTGCTCGTTTACGATGGCCTGGCGGGTCTGGGTCATTCTATTGAAAAGCGTGGACTTACCTACGTTGGGGCGTCCGACTATAGCTACTAAGTTGCTCATTGTATTATCTGTTTTTATTCTAATCTAATTGATAACCATATCGCTTGAGGAGGTTATCACGGTTGCGCCAGTCCTTCTCGACCTTGACGAAGATCTCTAGGAAGACTTTCTTGTCGAAGAAGCGCTCTATGTCTTTTCGTGCCGAGCTGCCGACCTTTTTGAGGGCAACACCTTTGGGGCCTATTATAATACCCTTCTGGCTATCACGCTCTACTACGATGAGGCACTTGATATTGATACGCCCGCTCTCCTCCTTAAACTCCTCGACAATGACTTCGGTTGCATAGGGTATCTCCTTTTGGTAGTACAGGAGTATTTTCTCGCGTATAATCTCTGTCACGAAGAAGCGTGCAGGGCGGTCGGTGAGGGCGTCTTTTTCGAAGTAGGGGGGGGAGGGGGGGATAAGGCTCTCGATGCGCTTGCGCAATGGCTCTACGTTGAAGCGGTTGAGGGCCGATATGGGTACAATCTCGGCCTTGGGTAGCTGGGCGTGCCAATAATCGACGAGTTTCTCTAGCTCGGCTTGGTTGCTGAGGTCCAGCTTGTTGATAACTAAGATAAGCGGACACTCTACGCTACGCACACGGGCTAGGAACTCTTCGTTCTTGTCCGCACTCTCTACGGTGTCGGTGACATAGAGTAGCACATCGGCATCGCCGAGGGCGCTCTCGCTGAACTCCAGCATACTCTGCTGTAGCTTGTAGTTGGGGCGTAGTACGCCGGGGGTATCACTATATACGATTTGCATCTCCGGGGTATTTACGATCCCCATAATGCGATGTCTTGTAGTCTGCGCCTTGCTCGTGATGATGGATACACGCTCGCCTACGAGGAGGTTCATCAGCGTACTTTTACCAACGTTGGGGTTGCCAACGATGTTCACGAAGCCTGAGCGGTGCTCTGTCGCCATATTTGTCGTTAGTTGGATTTATTTTGCGAAGTTAATGCTTTATGAGCGATTAAGTGCAAAAGGGGCTGTGCCAGAATATGGATCCTAGGCACAGCCCCTCTATGTGACGGCTTTTGCTCTTACTTAGGGTCGTAGCCCCACTTAAGGTAGATAGAGCCCCAGGTAAAGCCAGCGCCGAAGCTCGTGAGTATCAGGTTATCCCCCTTTTTGAGCTGATGCTCGCGTTCCCACAGGAGGATAGGGATGGTAGCGCTGCTGGTATTACCATGGTCCTCGATGTTTATCATCACGTGCTCTTTGGGTGCCTGCATCTCGCGGGCTACAGCATCGATGATACGCAGGTTAGCCTGATGGGGAACGATCCAGTTGATGTCTGAGTATTGTAGGTTGTTGCGCTCCATCACGGTACGGCAGGTATGAGCCATGCCAGTAACGGCATACTTGAATACAGCTGCCCCCTCTTGGTAGACGAAGTGCTCTCTGTTGGCAACAGTCTCTTGGCTAGCAGGGCGTGCAGAGCCACCAGCTTTCATGATTAGGTTGTTTTTACCCACACCATTAGTTTGGAAGTGAGCGTCAAGTACGCCGAGCTCTTCTTCGGTAGGCTCTAGTAGAGCGCAGGCAGCACCATCGCCAAAGAGGACACAGGTAGCTCGATCCGTATAGTCTACGGCCGAAGACATCTTCTCTGTCGCTACAATCAGTAGGCGTTTGTAGCGTCCTGAGCGAATGTAGTTAGCACCAGTCTCTAGAGCGTATATCCAGCTGGGACAAGCTGAGACGAGGTCAAACGTGAAGGCATTCTCGCAGCCACTCTCATGTGCTACTATAGAGGCCGTAGAGGGGAAGTGATGGTCGGGGGTATTAGTAGATACTATTAGGCCATCGATACTCTTAGGGTCGATGTTGTGTTTCTCCAGTAGGTTTTGCACAGCCTTAGTGCCCATGTATGAGGACCCTAGATTGGGGTCTTTGAGGATGCGACGCTCTTTGATACCGACGCGTGTCATTATCCATTCGTCATTGGTATCTACGAGCTTCTCAAGGTCTGCGTTGGTTAGCTTGTCTTCTGGCAGGTAACCACCCACGGCAGTGATCATGGCATTGATATTACCCATTTCTCTCTGTATGCTATTAGTTGTTGCTTTATTCTTTGTAGGCAAAGGTACTAAAAAAGGAAGTATATATGGCACACCGAGGACAAAAACGAGCAAATAATGTCGCCTTAACTTAAGCGTGTTGTGCAGGGGTATTAACTCTAACAGTATGCCGTCTATAATATTGTTAGGAGAGTATAAGCTGCTCGTCTAAGCTCTGTAGGATGTAGGAGTTAGTAGGTAAGGCGCTGATGAGTGACTTTTTTTGATGGGTCTAAGTGTTTTTTAATGAGTTCTTTGTTCGTTTATATCGTTCCGTTTTTTAGACAGGGGTATTGCAGGAATAAAATTATTGCTTACCTTTGCAAGCGAATAGGAAATCCTAATGGGGGATTAGCTCAGCTGGCTAGAGCGCTTGCATGGCATGCAAGAGGTCATCGGTTCGACTCCGATATTCTCCACTACTCAAGGGGCTAAGATAAGTATGACGCTTATCTTGGCCTTTGTTGTATTTAGACAATATAGAAGCTATGAAAGTATTACTATGCGCGGCTTGTCTAAGCCTTATGCCTGCCTATACGCTACAGGCGCAATGCGAATACACCTCTCGTCCAGAGCCCAACTCTGAGCGCTCACTACGTGGGCGTATTGTGGGTGCAGACGGCGCTGCGCTAGCATCTGCTACCATTACCTTATTGGACAAGGACGGCAACATTCTGGATGGTGCTGTCAGCGACCAGAAGGGATATTTTGTCATTGGTAAGCGTCTAGACGAAGCTCAGCGCATTCGTGTCGAGCAGAGCGGCTACGAAGTCTACGAAGAGCCACTAGCCTCTGGAGCTATTGAGCTCGGAGAGATTAAGCTACATCTGGCTACTACTCAGCTACAGACTGTAGAGGTAAAGGTACATCGTAAAGCCTTCCGACTACAGGGGACAGAGCTGCGTGCCAACGTTGCCGCTACGTCCCTGAGCCAATTGCCAACGATGCTGCATGTACTAGCTGCTATGCCTTTCGTCAAGGCAGATGGTCAGGGCGTAGAAGTACAGGGGCGTGGTACTCCTATTATATACTATGGACATAGGCAGGTGACGTTTGAGGAGTTGCTACAGCTCAATCCTCAGGATGTCAAAGATGTAGACCTGCAGTTAATCCCTGATGCTTCGTTTCCTGCCGGTACCGCTGCTGTTATCCGCATTAAGCCCAAGAGCGTTACTGCCCGCAGTATGGGGGCTTACTTGCGTGGGGACCTTACCAAGCAGCAGGCATGGGGGCATTATGGCCTAGGTCAAGTGTATTGGGATAGTCCTAAGCTAAGCGTGAAGCTAGGAGGCCTACATACCGAGAAGAACAGTCAAGAACTCAAATCTCTGAGAGTCGAGACCACGGACGCGCGTCCTCGCTCGTCTATGGCTACTGAGGCTGATGAGCGTAACGGTAGTACGACCGCTGTGGGTTGGCTCGATGCTGTGTATCGGCCTAGTGAAGCCCACGAGATAGGGGCCAAGTATCAATACCAGAGTACCTATAAGTTGAGGCCCTGGGTGCAGATGGCTGCGGAGCTGTCTTTGGCTCCAGGCCAAAGAGCAGAGTACAACTCTACAATAGATATGATGCTCAATCGTCCCTTAGCGTCGCATACCCTCAATGCTTACTATCATGGCGTACTGACGGAGCAGTGGCGCCTGCATGGCGAACTGAATTATTATGCTACACAAGGGCGCTATACACAGAGGACGCTACTACACTATGTACAACCCTCTGAGCGTAAGGACGAGAATAGAGCCGAGAGTGCCAAAACAGCGGACAATACCTCGTGGCGTACCTACGTGGAGCGCAGTCTGCCCAAGGGCCGTCTACAGATCGGCTTCGATGGTAGCCTCAGTAATATCACACAGGATTACCAACAGCTAGTACTGCATCACCAACAGCTCTTGCCTAGCACGACGACCCAGAGCGCAACGCAGCGCTATGGGCTTTTCGCCTCATGGACGCATCGCTGGACGGAGCAACTCGGGGTGCAGCTTGGGCTGAGAGCCGAATACTACCAGACAGCTACGCATCAGAATACTAAGTTGGTGGACGAGCAGCGCAGTCTCTATCTATATCCTAGTCTGAGTATCAGCTATAATAAGGGTGCTGTGTCTACAAGCCTCAGTTACGAAACGAATGTACTAGCACCGAGCTATAACAATCTGCAGGCAAGTATCATGTATATAGATGAGCTATTGCTACAGTCGGGCAATCCATTACTGCGTCCGATGCAGACGAATAAGCTAACGCTCGTATCTTCTTATAAAGATTGGACGCTTACGGCAGCATATGCTCATGAGCGTGATGCGGATTACCTGGGTAATAGCCGCTACGAGCTAGACCCTAATCGCCTATTAATTCGCCCTGAGAATTACACCCACTCGCTCTATAAGCTAGGCCTAAGCTATAGCCCCACCATTGGCGTATGGCGCCCACAGTGGGAAGCTTGGCTCAAGGGACAGCGCTTCACCCATTTGGGCGAACGTATGACTAAGCCTTTCGTTATCTTTTCTTGGAACAATGTGTTGGCGCTACGTGGTGGCTGGACGCTACAGGCGAGCATACTCAAGCAGTTCGGTGGGCATGATGCGATTCACAAGTATGGAGACTACTACCAGATAGACTTTAGTATAAACAAATCTCTAGGCAAGCATTGGAGTATCTCGCTGAGTGCAGAGGACCTCACGACCTCGGGGCAGAAAGAGTATTGGGGGCGTACTGCTATTAGCCACTCTTACTATCTCAGCAACAGTGATTATGCCGACTGGCGTCTGAGTATCAGCTACAACATCAATGCTAAGCAGGATCGCTACCGAGGCGGTGCAGCTGGTAGTGCTGAGCGTAGCCGCTTCTGAGGCTCTAGAGAGGAGCTGTTTAGTAGGGTGATATACCTAGTAGTAGGTATAGGCGAAGGCGAGAGCTGAATATCGTATACCTATTTGTTGGTATTTTGAAATAAAGTATTACCTTTGCATTAGGAAAGAATTTATCACTTAAAAGGTTAAACGAATATGGCACATGTTATTACAGACAGCTGTGTAGCTTGCGGAACTTGCATCGACGAATGTCCAGTATCAGCGATTTCAGAGGGTTCAATCTATGTGATTGACGCTGATACTTGCATCGACTGTGGTGCATGCGCTGCGGTTTGTCCTACAGAGGCAATCCACGCATAAGGTACCGTATAGACTATACAAGCTAAGAGAGTCAAAGTTCTCTAGAATTAGTAGAGTTTTGAAGTTTGAGAGAGATTGAAGCTCGCCCGCTGACGGGTGGGCTTCAATTGTTTTTGTATATTTGCTTCGTATGACTAGTGCAGCACTGATAGATTATATAATAGAGTTCCTGATCGGCCAGGTACATCGGGTGAACGAGCAGGGCGTAGCCAAGCCCTATCGCTTGGTGCGTTACACTGCCAAGCCAGAGGAAATGGTGGGGGCTGAGTTGGTAATCAAGCCTTCCTCTTTTTTTGACTATAAGGTGTATGGCACGCCTGCTGCAGAGCCGACGCTACCCTTAGCTGAGTGGGAGGGTATTCCTTTGCTCTTTGGTGAACCACGTTACGAATGGATAAACGAGGGGCAGACGCTGCTCCTGCATGCCGATATTATCGCCTCTAGCTATTATCTGATGAGTCGTTACGAGGAAATGACGCACCGCAGTGAGCGAGATGGCCTAGGGCGCTTCCCTGGCAAGAGCTCCTTGCCCTATCGTGCCGGATTTATTCATAGGCCCATCATCGATGAGTATGGAGAGCAGCTACGCCGTCTGATAGAGCAGCACATCCTGCCCGAGCAAGCAGACCTGAGGCTTTCTCCTATAGCAAAGCACACCTTTAGCCGCATCAACCTGTCTCATGACATTGCGAGACCTATGGATTATCGAGGGCTCAAGGGATTGTGGCAGGGGCTTGTCCATGATGGGCAAGCACTGTGGAGTGTCCTGCGTAGTCTAGTGCGTAAGCGTAGCCTAGACCCTTATAGGAGCTTCGATAGCCTGCTCGCCTTGGACCAACGGCTAGAAGATGCTTATCCACGTGGTCGTGTTCAGCCATGGCTTTTTCTAAGACTGTCGTCTAAGCATCCGCTGGATAAGCCAGGCTATAGGCTATCCTACCGTTATCTAAACGAAGTGTTACGCACTGCGGATGCTATGGGCGCTAAGTTTGGCTTACTCTGTAGTATGGCTGCAGCCAATAACCCGC
>JAXFXP010000170.1:0-11520 GCA_034091595.1 Porphyromonas sp. | reverse complement strand
GACTACGAAACAAATGCTTTCATCTTTGATACCAATGTAACGGCGAAGCTAGACAGCATATACACAGACGACAAGAAAGCAAGTATACCTCTAGACAGAAGCTATTGGCGTAAGCGCTCGCTGTGGAAAAAGTTCGTAGGCTGGTTCGCCAATATATTCACCCCATTCCTATAATCAAGCATATGACAATACGCCACTACTTACTCCTCCTACTACTGGCCACAAGCAGCTCCTGTGCGCTACGCTATCCCGAGCGTAAAGCACACACAGCACAGGCCCTGAAAGACCCTAGAGCACACATAGCACTACAGTACGATACACGTACAGACAGCATACACGCCGAGCTGATACCGATAGGCAACGACACACAGGTCTATTACTGGCCAGCCCCTCGGGCTAAGGCTATTGTACTGATACAGCATGGTATCCTAGGCTATGCTATGCGCTATGTCAATCAGTACAATCAGATGATACCTCGTCTGCTAGAGCATGGCTACTCAGTGTGTGCTATCGACGCTCGTAGCCACGGCTACTCATGGGGACAGCAAGCTACGCTGGATGTAGCAGATGCCATAGAGGACCACAAGGCTGTACGCCAAGCTCTCGTCCAGAAAGGTCTACCGATATATCTATTCGGACACTCGATGGGTGGTATCATTACTGCTGCTAGCCTAGTACAGGATACAAGCAATCTTGCTGGGGTAATCTTACTGGCCCCTGCACTATATACGCCTAAGTTTGCCCCCTGGCCCCTACGAGTAGTTGGCAGTGCTTTGGCTGCTGTCGCACCTAATATTCCGATCGTCAAACTCGGAGAGATGCCCAGCGACCCCAGCAAACGTGACCCTCTTATGCCGACGCTTACGGTGCCCGTCATTTCTGGGGTTACTATCTACACACAAGCCAAGCGTGCCAGCAAAAGATACGCCGAAGTGCAGGTACCTATGCTCTTTATCCACAGCGATGCGGACAAGACCACGGACCCTGAGGGGAGCAAGAGGATGTATCGCGCTATCTCGAGCACTGATAAGCGCCTATTAATCCTACGCGGTGCAGGACATAGCCCCCTCAACGAAAAAGACTACAAAGAGTCTACTCTACTAGAGATTATCAACTGGTTGGAGCAACGGAACTAGTACATCCTCCCACAAACAAATCCCCACAAGGAGCATATCTGTCCTTGTGGGGATTGCTATTGATGCTTGAGCGAGATACTCCTCGACTAGGGCATTGCAACGCATCGAGTAGGCTCACAAAAGAGGGCCCAGCTCAGCAGTTTATCAGCAGCAATACTACCGGTTATTTTTTAGTACTGCAACTTGGACTTTTCTGTACTGCAAAAAGTATCCCCCTGCAGAGGAACTCTCCGCAGGGGGTATTAAGGCCTCTGTTTAGAGGTGTGCTATGGGGGCACTATTGTTTACGTAGGAAGCAGGTTTTCAGGACAATGCTAGAGCCATCTATCTTGCAATCTACCTCCTCGGGGTTATCGGTCAAGCGAATACTCTTCACCTTCGTACCTTGTTTGATAACCATAGACGAACCACGTACCTTAAGGTCCTTAATTACAGTCACAGCATCACCATCAGAGAGTATCGTACCATTACTATCTTTGGCTAGCTCAGCTGTAGCAGCTGCTTCGGCCTCTGCAAGGTCAAACTCGTGTCCACAGTCAGGACACACATAGGTAGTGCCATCGAAATAAGTGTTGTCGCCCGAGCATTGCGGGCACTTGGGATAGTCAGTCATATTTATATATCTATTCTCTTGTTACTCGCTCTACGGCTAGCAAAGATAGTGCTTTTATTTATTAACTTTGTAAGACCAATAGCTACACAGCGATGACAATAAAAGATATACAAACAGAAGTAGACCAATGGGTAAAAACCATCGGGGTACGCTACTTCGGAGAGCTTACCAATATGGCTATCCTTACAGAGGAAGTGGGCGAGCTAGCACGCGTTATGGCACGCAAATATGGAGACCAGAGTTGCAAAGCTGGCGAGGAACTTAATCTAGCAGACGAAATGGCTGATGTCCTCTGGGTACTCGTATGCTTGGCCAACCAAACGGGCGTTAATCTAGAGGAAGCTTTCCGACTAAATATGCTCAAAAAGACCCAGCGAGACAAAGACAGACATATCAATAACCCCAAGCTAACTCAAGACTAATATCACAATATGAGTATGAATAAGTACGAAGATGCCTTTTCGGCATTCGCTCCCGCTCTAGAGGAGAACGTGCTCAAGCAAAACATTGAGCAAATACTAAAGGATAACTTCGAGGCAAACAACAACCTCGCCGTAAAGAAGTTCCTACACAGCACCATCGACCTAACGACCCTTATGGGAGCAGATACCGAGACCAAGGTCGCTGCTCTGGCTGAGCAAGTAAATGGCTACGAAGGTATGGACGCCACTGTCGCCAACGTAGCAGCCATCTGCGTATACCCCAACTTCGTGTCTACTGTACGCGAGACCCTCACCGATCCTAATGTCAAGATAGCTTGCGTTAGTGGAGCCTTCCCAGCCTCACAGAGCTTCATAGAGGTGAAGATTGCTGAGACCTCTCTAGCTGTGGCTGCCGGAGCTGACGAAATTGATATCGTCCTCAACCTCGGTAAGTTCCTAGAGGGCGAATACGAAGAGTGTAGCAACGAAATCTCTGAGCAAAAGGATGCATGCCGCTCTGCCCACCTCAAGGTTATCCTAGAGACAGGAGCCCTCAAAGATGCTGAGCTGATACGTAAAGCCTCTATACTGGCACTGTACTCAGGAGCTGACTTCCTCAAGACCTCTACAGGTAAGGAGTACCCTGGAGCATCACTAGAGGCTGCCTACGTTATGTGTCATGTCCTCAAGGAGTACCACCAGAAGCATGGCGTAAAGCGTGGTATCAAGTTTAGTGGTGGTATTCGTACCCCTGAGGACGCTGTGAAATACTATACGCTGGTAAAGCATATCCTCGGCGAAGAATGGCTTACCCCCGAGCTACTACGTATCGGAGCTAGCAGCCTAGTAGCAAGTCTACAAGAAGAAATCCTATAAACACCAAACATACTAACAGCATGATGCAAGAACAGCATTATCACGAGGCGGCCAACTACCTCGTATCGCGTCTCCCCAAGGACATCAAGACAGCTATAATACTAGGGAGTGGGCTAGGTGAACTTGCCAACAAGCTCACAGAGCCAACCGTAATCCCTTACTCACAGATACCACACTTCGCCCATTCTACAGCTGTAGGCCACAAGGGTAACCTCATCGTCGGTAAGCTAAACGGAGTACTCGTACTAGCTATGCAAGGACGATTCCACTACTACGAAGGCTACCCTATGGAGCAAGTAACCTTCCCTGTGCGTGTTATGAAGCTACTCGGCATCGAAAACCTACTCGTGAGCAATGCCGCAGGTGGCATCAACACGACGTTCAAGGTCGGAGACCTAATGATTATCAAGGACCACATAAACAACTTACCTAACCCCCTGATTGGTCCTAATGTAGAGTCTTTCGGGCCACGCTTCCCAGATATGACGCGTGCTTATGATAGAGAGCTTATCACTAAGGCTAAAGCTATCACCCAAGAGCTAGGTATTCCCGTCAAGGAAGGTGTGTACGTAGGCCTTACTGGCCCCTCGTACGAGACGCCAGCCGAATACAGCTTCTGGGGAAAGGTAGGTGGCGATGCTATCGGTATGAGCACTGTCCCCGAGGTTATAGTAGCACGCCATGCAGGGATGCGTGTTTTCGGTATGAGTGTTATCACCAACGAAGGCTATCACTTTGCTGATGACTTTGTCAATGACGCACAGGACGTTATAGATGCAGCCAACGCAGCAAGCGAAAAGATGGGACGTATCTTCTCTGAGCTAGTACGCCATCTATAGCTATTAAATAGCAAAGATTCGAGCACCAGCTATTGCAAATATCCCAATAAGTTTATACCTTTGCATCGCAATCAAGAGGGAGACCTCTGATGAGCTTGAGGATTGTCTCATGGTGTAATGGTAGCACAACAGGTTTTGGTTCTGTTTGTCAAGGTTCGAATCCTTGTGAGACAACAAATAAGCGACTAAGCATTAGCTTAGTCGCTTATTCTTTTATATAGCTCGATTGCCTATCCGGACATAGGACTAGAGAGATAGCGGCTGTATTATTGGGCATAGGTGCTGGTAGTAGCATCTATGCCCAATAACTTCTATAGCGACACCTACTATATCGTGCAACTCAGGCCTAATCTAAAACTATTGAACTTGGTCTGCTGATAGCGAATATAGGCAGCATCGAGACCTAAACTACGCCATTGGTAGCCTACACCTAGATGATAGCGGCCATTGTCCTTTTGCCAGGTATAACCACCTCGCAGGGACAGCTTATCGATTGCTTTCCACTGTAGTCCGCAGCCAACAATTGTCCCGAGGCTATGCTCAGATGATAGATACCGTGCAGCCCTTAGACCAAGTGTTAGCTGCTCTCGGGGCAGAAAAGTGTAGGACAGCCCAAGTGTAGCTCTGCTTGGCTGTGTTTGCTTTGTACCAGATTTGCCATACTTGTAGCTAGGTCCCCAGCCATCAATACCCGCAGAGAGGAGGTAGCTACTCGCCTCCAAACGTCTAGAGTAACTAATGCCTAGAGAAAAGCTAAATACGTCGGCCGTCATAGAGTTGTACGACTGCAGATAAGTAGCCCTAGCATAGGCAGCCCATTGCTCATCGAGGCGCAGAGCATAGCCTAGATCGACGCTGAAGTCTCTAGGATGTATCGCGCCACGCTCTTGTCCTAGGACATCTATATATATTGTCTCCGGAAGACCTAGATACCGGAAGCCCAACATCAAGTTATGTCGCCCACTACGGTAAGCAAGTGCAGCAGAAGCCAAGCGTGAGGTCGATTCTCCTGCGGCTGTATATAAGCCCAAGGCTGTATTTACCCTAAAGGTTCCTGCTGATGCCTCATAAAGCCAGGATGTCGGCAAAGAGTAGAGCGAAGACGTAGAGCTACCCAGAGCTACGACTCCTGCCATAGCAGCCGCAGCAAGGTCCTGCTCCTCGTGCAATAAGGGCAGAGCTGCCACTTGAGCCCTAACCACCTCTACAGTCGATAGAGCTATAAGGGCTAATGAAAAGATTTGCTTAATCATACTTCTTTACTTAGGCTTATCTCTTAATGAATGTTTTGCGGACAATCTCGCCATTGGCTGAGCCCTGTAGCACATAGCTACCTGCGGGGAGGGACGAAACATCTAGAGTAATCATACCCTCTGCGTTGGGTTGCAGGGCTTTGCGGAGCAACTCTATGCCCGTAGGCGTGTAGACTGTCAATGTTATGCTCTTTGCCCTAGGGGCTACGCGCACACTTAGAGTACTGCGTGTAGGTGTGGGATATACTAGCTGCAGAAGCTCATTGTTTATGACCTCAAGCTCTAACACAGCCTTGACGACAGCTCCCTTAGCATCCGAAGCTACAAGCTCGAAGGCCGATATCCCGAGCGCCAAGCCTCTAAGGTGCAACTTGCCATCCACAACGGTAGCTTCGCCAGACTTGCTGGCTCCAATAGATCTAACGATATAGCTAAGGGCCTCTCCATCTGGATCTGTGAAGTAATCCGTCAAGCTAAGCTCCTGCGTACTACCCACGGGTAGATAGATGCGGCCAAAGCGTTTGCTTTGGGTAGGTACTTGGTTTTGATATATCTCGAAGGGAACCTCCAGCTCGTTGCTAGCCCCCAGCTCATCCGTTACCCTGAGCTGTAGTTTGTACTGCCCCACAGAGGCGCGCACACGGAATTGCAACTTCAGCCCATCAGCCACCTGCTCCACTAGTACTCCATGCGTTGGCCCAATGACGGAGTAGGTCCAGCTATGCCCATCAGCATCTATTACAGGTATCAGCAAGTCATAGGTCTCTGAGCCCATTAGTCTGATAGGGGCTATCTCTGGCATTTTTATCTGCGGTGCGTGGTTGCTGAGGGTATGAGCACTCCTAAACGAAGGCTTTCCTAGCTTACCCCATTTGTCATAAGGCACGAGAGCGAAGAAGTATTCGGCATCGGCCTTTAGCCCCGTAAAGCTACGCGTAAGTATTTCGCCAGCTGATGCTCCAGCCTCCACTATCTTGTGGTAGTCCATAGCCTCTAACTCTTGCTCCGTGAAGCTCTTGTCCGTCGCATATAGACGGTAGCCAAAAGCCTTTTCGTCCTCTGCATCAGCAGGGACAAACCACTCCAAACGCAGGCCCGTATGCGTAGCTACTATATCTCTCCAGCGCACCGTCTCTGGGGCTGTGTTAGTAGCTAGCTCAGCCTCCGTTGGTCGTGGTGCTAGCGCCTTGGCGGCATCGATATAGCCAGCTCCCAAGCGACCGACATACTGAGGATTCTCCTTATTGATGTCCCGAGCAAGCAGAGAGGTACTTAGACGACGTTTCAGCTCGTCATTAGTAAAGCCTGCTCCCCCGTAGTGCGAAACGATAAGGGCTGCAATACCAGACACATGAGGGCAAGCCATAGAGGTCCCCTGCATATACCCATACTGGCTACCAGGTAGCGTACTCAGTACCTGCCCATTGTGATAGAAGAGGTCTCCACCTGGAGCCATTACCGTGGCCCAATCTCCTCGGGTAGTAAAATACGAGGCCTTGAAGTTCGGGGCCATTGCCGTTACTGATACCACAGGGGCATACGAAGCCATCGCCGCTCTATAGTCGTAGCCCTCATTACCTGCAGCGAAGATGACTACCCCACCCTTCATCAACGAACCTGGCAGTTGCTTACCTTCGTTGTCGCAGCCAGCATACTTGATGAAGTAATCAATGGCCTCCTTGGTCGATTGGGGTAACACCGTAGAGCCTGGATTGCCCCATGAATTCTGACTAATAAGAGCTCCATTATCAGCCCCGTACTTGATAGCAGCTTCGAAGCCTCCACTCGTATTACTACCACTAGGGGTCTTGGCAAAGGTCTGGCACGACATCAGACGTACTCCACTGCCTGCAGAGCCATCTCCCCCTGCTACACCAGCAACACCTCGTCCGTTGTTGCTACGGGCAGCTACAGTGCCAGCGACATGCGTTCCGTGGTCGTGTGCAGTGATAGTAGGCTTGTTATTTGTGAAGTTGAAGCCGTGTATATCATCCACATATCCATTGTCATCATCATCCTTGCCTGGTTCTCCCCTTAGCTCGTCCTGATTGGTATAGAGGTTATCGATTAGGTCTTCGTGATCAATATCTATACCTCCGTCTACCACAGATACGATTACCGTATTCTTACCCCGCTCTATTTCCCAGGCACGATAAAGGTTAATATCAGCACCTGCCACAGAGCGAATAAAATTACCCTGGTTGTGGTAATGCCACTGCATTGGGAGCAAAGGGTCATCCGTAGGCAAAGCCTCACCCGTATTACGCAGCCAAGAGGCCTCAGGCTTGTAGGGTACGGGCTGCACATTGGGCAAGGCTGCCACATACACTGGCTCTACCACCTGTATACCATCGAAAGCCTCAGCCAATGCCAAGGCACGGCGCTGTGCCTCCGTGGCTCGTTTGGGGTCTGCCTCCTCTCGTGTCGTGATGTCGTACCATAGGTGCAGACCTTCGCGTCTAGTGCGCTTCTCATACTTACCAGCATAAGGGAATACGCGCTTGAGCGAGAGAGCATCGACCTCCTCTAGGAATTTATCTATAGAGGTCCCAGTACTACGTAGTGTCTCACCCTGTAGAGCCTGCTCGACACGCTGAGCCAACTCTGGGCTGAAGCGCACACGTATCACATTAGGCACAGTAGAGTGTAAAGATTGTGTAGGGCTTGCTGTGGCTACAGGTTCACCCTCTGGCACGGCCTGCTGTGGCTCTGGTACATCTAGGTCATCTTGGCGACAGCCCCCCAGAGCCAGAGCTACCAGGGCTATCGAGACCAAGGTTTTATATTTATTCATACGCATTATTCGGGATTGTGGTAATGATACTCTATAGTTACAAAGGGACTGAGCGTAGATCCTAGGCGTGGCATCACATAGTTCACGCCCATGTAGGTCTTACGGCTATCGTTATAGAAGACGTGCCGCCCATCGGCTGTTAGCCCCTGATAGATATAGCCATTGCTCCGTACTAGGGCATAGAACTCCTCTGTTAGCTCAGCCTTACCCTCGTGTATCCAAAACACCTTATCACAGTACTCCTTAGTATCAGGCAAAGCATGGAGTACCATACGAAGAGGTGTACGCTCGTGGGCAACGGCCGTGCTGATGGTATACTTAGTCATGGTGAAAGGATACTCGGCACTTGGCTCTCTAAAGTACACGAATGTCTCAGTATTCTCTAGAGCATCCTTACTATCACTGCTAGCATTATGTTCTCCTGAGCGAGCCACCTCCCAAGCATCAATTTGCGCACGGCCAAAGCTCTGGTAGTTCTGCTCTGACACGATACCCTGTGGTAGAGAGGCAAAAGTTGGCTGTGCCTGAGGCTGTACTGGTTTGTAACTGAAGCGTAGATACCATTCATTACCCGTGCGTGCTACACCTCGCTCCACAATGCATCTCTGGTCGGGATTGTAGAAACGTGTACCACCCTCGTGCTGGAATCCCTTGCCCTTTAGCCAGTCTATCACCATAGCCTCCTCCTCGATGGTCTGAAAGGGTGCATACATCGTGGCTTTGGTCATCCTGTCATCCTTGATGTAGTACTCAATGCGGTAGAAAAGTGGACTCATCGTACGCACTTTGAGCAAGTCTAGATTAGCACCATAACCACCATTGGGATTGGGGCGCTCAAGCACTACGCTACGGCGTGCCAGCTCGAAGTCTTCGATAGCTTTCATCCCGTCATTAAACTTAAGGTAAGGAAGTAATAAGTACAGGATGGCGTCTTGTTTGACCTGTACCTCCGAGGCGTTACCAGTCTGCCGATCTCGTATCAATAGAGTCGCCGAGCGCTCTAGACGCTCCTGAGTCTCTGCTACCGTAAGCACAATTGTACCTTTGACTGGATTGGCGCTAAGCTGTATCCAGCCCTCGGAGGCTACGGCCTCCCAGTCTGTATGCCCCGCAGTAACGGTAATCGTAAAGGTGCCTCCCCATTGCGTAGCGTGTATCTCGGTAGCATCTGCCGAGATAGAGCTATTAGTCGCCAGCTGACGTATCTCCACCTCCTCGACCAATCGCCCAGAGGTCAGCACTATTTTGGCACTACGGTTGGCGCCCGTACGGTTTTCTTCTGCAGTACATCTCAGCTGAGAGCCAGAGCGCACGAGGTGCAACCAGCTTGCCCCACAGAGATAAGACCAATCTGTCGCAGAGGCTTTCACCTCTAGTGTAGCCTCTGAGCCGCCACCAGACATCACCAGCTCTGTCGTAGATACAGAGAGTGTTTGCTCATCTGGGACGAGATCTTGCGAGCAGCCCGCCAGCAAGAGCAGCCCTAGCAAGAGGCTTGTACATGTATATATAATATGCTTCATAACTTGGTACCTTTGATTATCTATAAGCCTTGAAGGTCATCTGAATAGCATTCCCTCCGAGCGTTACCATCTGCATCATCATCTCAGTCTGAGTCTCTGGGTTACGATACGTTTCCTGAAAGAGCGAGTAAAGACCAAAGCTATGATACCGGAAGCCAGCCTCACGTATCTGGCGTCGCAGGTCCGCTGTCGCAAAAAGCCTTTTATCTGCGATGTAGACGTATTGGAAGAAGTTCGGGTTAGTAAAACGCAGTTGCGAGAGGGTACCATTCATCAGCGTATACTCATAAGTAAACGGTTTGCGTGAGCCTCCTGGCGTATGAGTAAACACACGACGCGTTGGCGAAGAATTAGCTACATTGAGTACACCACCGATGCTGGTCTGATAGGCATCTATCTGCTCAGCCGTCGTTACCCCGATAGTTACACCATTGAGGGGGAACGGATGGCCTACTTCTATATTCGCCTCCTCAGCAGGATAGTGTGTAAATCGTACACAAGGCTCGGCCTGATGTAGGAGCACCTCGGCCTCTATCCGCTGCTTCTCTAGCCAATAGACCTGATGACCTAGCTCGCTAAATCCTTTGCCTTTGAGAAAATCTACATACTCCACTAGCTCATCCCCCTGCAGCACCTCAGCATTACGTAGAATAGCCTTGGTAAACAAATGATTAGTTTGATAATTGAAGGTATAGTCCATACGCGTAAAAGCAGGACTCACCGTAGTATATCTGAACGTACGATCGCCAAACTGAGGAGGTATACCCTGTAGAATATGCTTACGGGCGGTTTCGCTTTCATTAATCTGATCTGGGGTCAGCCCTACGCCCAGTATAGGGACAATCCAATAGACAATACCACTCTGCACGACCTCGAAGCGCTGGGGCTCAGACTCTGCACTAGCACGCACCTCTACGACGGCCTTACGCTCGTAGCGTACGGTGTTCTCATCCACGGTCAGGACCAATTGCCCCTCACGCAGGTCTCTGTCTATCTTTATCCAATCTGCCTCGGTAGAGGCTGTCCACTGGTCTCCATTGCTGTTGATATCGACACGTACTTCCCCGCCAAACTGGTCCAACTTCTGCGGAGCGAAACCTAACTCTAGCACAGCCGTACCAGAGGCTTGGTAGACCTCAAACTGTTTGCTTATACCTCCGGATATAACCTGAACCTGAGCCTTACGTTCGGATGCCTCCGGATTAGCTTCGCACTGCACGAGGAGAGTTGTGCCCTCGGGCTTTAGCTGTAACCATTTAGCGGTGCTAATAGCCGTCCAATCCTCTCGATTGGTTTGTACAGAGATGCGTGTCTGTGCAGCATTACCAGCCAGGCGCAAGACCCCACCCTCGCCCTCTAGCACCACCATCAGCTCAGCCTGCTGAGGCTCTAGCTCTGTCCTGGTACAAGAGTAAGCACAGACAGTGAGTAGCGTCGCTACTATTATACTATGCACTTTCATAAACCTTACTTATTTATCATCCAACGATTGTGTGTCTTAGAGAGGGCTCTGAGCACCTGCTCCTCTGCAGCGACCATACTAGGAGCTGGAGCTGCGGGTGCGGTAGGTAGAGGATAGAGATTTAGTAGCAAAAAGTCGTGCACTGCGAAGGGGAAAGATTTGACTGCAAAGGCTATCCCTTTCTCTCTATGGATATAGCGATACGTGCGTCCACTAGGCTCGAAAAACCAGAAAGCATAGCCTTCTCTAGCCATTAGCTCTTCCCACTCGCGCGTAGGGTAGTCTAGAGCCCCATATTTGTAGAAAGCTAGCCTATACGTACTATAGAGCTGCAGACTGCGTAGCATCGGTGGCTGGTAGCCCTCGGGGTCTGTAGGTTTGGCCTCCGCAAAAATATATCCACGCCCCAAGAATGGGTCTGGAGCAAACCAGAAAGGGACTCCAACGACATCGGTAAACTCTTGGTCGTAGTGTCCACCGTGGTTGGTCTCCCAAGTCTCTATGTCTGCCCGTGTCGAGACTCCGAAAGAGATGGGCCCATGCTCGAAGCTTGCCATCGTGGGCTGTGCTGAGCTTTGCTCTCGCATAGGATAGAGATAAAC
>JAXFXP010000169.1:0-12266 GCA_034091595.1 Porphyromonas sp. | reverse complement strand
AGATGAAAGGCGTACCTGTCTCTACAGCGCTCTTGATAATAAGGCGTATCATATCCTTTACCTTAATCTCACGCTTGGCTATGCGGCCGTCATTGATGCAGTCTTTGTAGCGACGCTCCCACTCTTCACCCCAGAAGTCTTCGAGGTGGTACCCCTTAATGCTCTGAATCTCATGAGGACACATCATATACCACATACCGTCGATGTCGTCCTTGACCATAGACCAGAATAGGTCTGGGATACATACGCCTGGGAAGACATCGTGTGCCTTCATACGGTCGTCCCCATTATTGGTACGTATCTGCAGAAACTCTGGCATATCACGATGCCAGATATCGAGGTAGACAGCCACCGAGCCTTGGCGAACGCCTAGCTGGTCCACAGCCACCGCTGTGTCGTTACAGAGCTTAATCCATTTGAGCACACCACCAGCAACACCCTTGAAGCCTCTGATATCAGAGCCTACAGCGCGTACCTTACCCATGTAGATACCCATACCTCCACCGAACTTAGAAACCTGAGCAAAGTTGTCAATAGTCCGGTAGATACCAGACAAACTATCAGGCATAACATCCTCGAAGCAACTGCTGAGCTGGCTAAGAGGCTTGCGGGCATTGCTCATAGTCGGCGTAGCCATCGTTACCTGCAGGCGGCTCAGTATGTCATAGATCTTCTTGGCATATAGTACACGATTCTCTCCCTCGGGGATAGCTAAGTGCATAGCGATACCCATAAACATCTCTTGTGGACGCTCTAGCAACACGTGGCTGGTGTCTGTTATCAGATAGCGTTTAGCCACCAAGTGCAGGCTACTATAGGTCAGCAGATGGTCTCGGGTATAGTCCAGATGGTGCTCCAGCTCCTCTATGTCGCTCTTACTATAGTGCTCTAGTATGTAGCGACCATATAGGCCCTCATTTGTTAGATACGTTATTTTGCTGTATAATCCGTCTAGATGTAGCTTCTGTTCCTCAGCCTGAATTGTGCGCTCTAGCTGCATCTGTAGTAGCCTTGCTGCGATAAACTCCCAGTTAGGAGCCTCGGGAGACACCAGCTCTACAGCACCCTTGGTGAGTATCTCTAGAGTATCAGCATTCTCCTTGTAGAATGCTTGATATTTGCCATACAGAAAGTCGAGCGAGTATACCTTGTCAGGGAAACTAGCCTGTATATCTTTGAGAGCTGAGATAATCTCTTTACTCGTAATCGTTTGGCAAAACTTATTGATAATCGTTCGGTACTCACTACGCTTCTCACGGTACAAGATGTAGTTTCGAGCCACACGATAGTAGCCAGCACCCATAAGCGCATTCTCTACTAAGTCCTGGATTGTCTCTACACTGACAGCGTCTAGGCCACTAACCTCACTCTCGATTTTTTTGCAAATCTTGGCAATTTCTTTTTCTGGCGCCTTTTCACCAGCCGAGACGAAGGCTCTCCTGATGGCATTGGCTATCTTGCTCGAGTCAAACGTTTGAATAGCCTGATCTCGCTTAACTATATTCATTGAATCTAGGACTTAATAAGTTACTTGTTTCATACTATCACTTACGGGGTCTGGCTAGAGCTAGCTCGGCCTCGTTGTATGTCCAAAGGTAGTAAAAAAAGCGGAAGCCTAGAGGGTGTAATTATCATTCCTTCGCCATCTTATTGTGTCTATCAATAGGGGACTTTGAATTCTCCTATTCTTTACGTATATAGTTGGATTATGTCACTAATATTGATACAGATTTCGTGCTATATGTGTACAGACTATCATCTTTAGAATAAATCATTTATACTACTCTTATATTTATTCTAGAGCTTGATGCATTAGAATCCTACAATGCTATTAAGGGCAAGCTAGATGTCAATAGACGGAGCTGTCTAAGACCGATACAAGCCCCCTGCACAAACCTACTCTCAGAGGAGTCTATAGCCACCTATTAGCCAAGCAAACCGCGATCTCCTAGAGAGCGACCTCGTCCCCTATTAGATGAACAAGTGGACACCTTATAGGGGACCAAAAGAGGAAGTATCCCGAAGCTTGTTTGTCTAGAATTATCACAGTAGCCGTTGGGACTTCTGTAATAAATGAGCAGAGAGCGACACCCTCTGGGATATGCTACTGTTAGCCAAAAACGCAGGGCTATTTTGCAAGGGGATAGTTTTTTCTGTATAGAAAAGTCAAAATTGCAGTGCTGAATTTTCAGATTGCAGTACTGCAAAGTCGAGATTACAGTGGTAAAGTATTCATGCACTTACACCTCCCGACACTTTCTAATTAGGAGCTATGTAATATCTTCAAGGACTACACTTGAGCGTATAATTTAGATATGCTAAAAATTGTACCGGTACAATCTACAGTTTCTGGCGGTACAAACTTTCGTTTTTACCAGTACAACATATCGTTTTTACTGATACCGCTGAGAGCTCACTCGGTAGGGGCAAGGACTGGGCTATTGTATTCCTTTACTGTCAGGAGGGTGAATAGCTATGCCTCGGGACTACATCATCTAGGGGTCTGAGACCATGTGCTCTAGATTTAGGCTAGCGCATACGCCACGCTTATAGGAGAGGTCTAATGGTATCATCCTTATTCCTCTAATCGGACAGATTATAGTACCTTTGCATTACAGCTCTACTAAGGAATAGAGTTGCGATAAAGTATTAAGAACTTAAGATAAAACATATAACAGCACCAATGGCAAGTACACGTGATGGTGAACTAGAGCTCAAATCGCTCGGCGCCGCGACAGAATACAAGCAAGACTATGCTCCCGAAGTCTTAGAGGCTTTCACTAATAAGCACCCTGAGGGCGACTACTGGGTGCGCTTCCATTGCCCAGAGTTCACAAGTCTATGCCCTATAACAGCGCAACCCGACTTTGCCACTATATATATAAGCTACATCCCTGACATCAAAATGGTCGAGAGCAAGAGTCTCAAGCTCTACCTCTTTAGCTTTCGTAACCACGGAGCTTTCCATGAGGACTGCGTCAATATTATTATGAAGGACCTCATAGCTCTTATGGAGCCACGCTATATAGAAATCCTCGGAGATTTTACTCCTCGCGGAGGTATCAGCATACTACCATTCTGCAACTGGGGCAAACCAGGCACTAAGTACGAGGCTATGGCTGCACAGCGTCTGGCCAATTACCCCGTCAAATAATACCGATTACTTATGCCACGGGCACTAGCCATTATCAACCCCAAAAGTGGGACAAGCTCTAAGGCTAACATCATCCAGCAACTAAACGAGGCCTTCTTGCAGTCGAATTATACCCTGTACTTTAGCTATACCCGCTGTGCTGGGCACGCTTACGAGCTAGCACGTCAGGCTGTCCTAGATGGCTATGCGCGCGTTGTCGCTGTCGGGGGCGATGGTACAGTAAACGAGGTAGCACGGGCTCTACGACACACTGGTGTAAGCCTCGCTATCATCCCGATGGGATCCGGAAATGGCTTAGCGCGCGCCCTAGGGCTACCTATGAATGTAGGGCAGGCATCAGCCATTGCTGCAGGAGGTGTCGAGGAGTTGATAGACTGCTGTCAGGCTAATGAGGAGCCTTTCTTCTGTACGTGTGGGATGGGCTTCGACGCTGAGGTTAGCGCAGCTTTTGCGGAGGCTCCTTTCCGAGGTTTTCTTTCCTATGCCAAGACCTCTATAGAGCATTATATCAAGTACCGCCCCGAGCTGTATACCATAGAGATAGAGGGGGAGGATACGATACAAACGGAGGCTTTCGTAGTCGCAGCAGCCAACGCTAGCCAGTACGGCAATAATGCACACATAGCCCCGCGCGCCTCTATGCAGGACGGCAAAGTCGATATTGTAGTCCTGCGCCCCTTCAATGTGCTTAACCTACCTCAGATCACCCTACAACTATTCAGCAAAAAGCTCGAGGAAAATGCACACCAAAGCTCATATCAAGCCTCTCGTGCTACCTTTATTCGCTCTCATGCGGGTATCGTGCATCTAGACGGCGAACCGATGGAGATGCCAGAGCGCATAGAGATCAGCGTACTCCCCTCATCGATCAGAGTGGTACGTGCAGATAACTCTCTATGCTAAGCACAACCATTACCACGACTATAACTATTCAATGAAATACCTCATAGTAGGACTGGGCAATATCGGTATAGAATATGCCCACACCAGACACAATATAGGATTTGATATCGTAGACCACCTCGCATCTGAGATGGGTATTGGCTTCGAAACAAAGCGCTACGGAGCCGTAGCCAAAGGAAGAGTGAAAAATGCCGAGCTTCTCCTCCTAAAACCCTCTACATATATGAACCTAAGTGGGGAAGCTGTACGCTACTGGATGAGCACCGAGAGCATACCTATAGAGCGTGTCCTTGTGCTCGTGGACGACCTGGCGTTGCCTTTCGGGACACTACGCCTAAAACCTAAGGGTAGTGATGCTGGACATAATGGGTTGAAAAACATCGCCCTACTACTCAAAACTGAGGCTTACGCTCGTCTACGCTTCGGGCTAGGTAACGACTATCCGCAGGGACGTCAAGTAGAGTTTGTCCTTGGGCACTTTAACGCAGACGAACAGCTATTACTACCAGATTTACTTAAACGCTCATCCGAGATTGTCAAAAGCTTTGCCCTAGCGGGGCTACAGCGCACTATGAATCAGTATAACTAGACCATGTATGCCCACAACAGCCAAGACCAGAGCCTAATAATCGTCTATACTGCACTGGTTCTACTTACGCTAGCAAGCTCCCACGGAGTCTTGCTAGCGCTCTTGTTTCTAGCTTCTTTGGTCGTTGCCTATATGAGCGGACTGCTTATCAAGAGAGCTCGCCGTCTTATCATCCTCAATCTATTTATCCTGCTGGGAGTCTTACCTCTCACCATTGGGCGTATGTCCTCAGCCTCCGAGGCCTTGTTTATCCTTTGGGGGGATTGGGGCGTAGACCACGAAAGTCTAGCCCTAGCTCTACTAGTTTATCTCAGAGCAAGCACCACAGCGATGCTACTCGCTTTACTTCTAGACCAGGTACCTTTTTATCGCCTGTGCCAACGCCTACGAGCTTGGCAAGTGCCACATCTACTCATTGAGCTCATCGAGCTATCCTACCGCTATATCAACCTCCTCATGGAGCAAGCCCAGCGCATCTACGATGCCCAACGCTTGCGCTTAGGCTATCAGAGCTGGCAAACACGCTACCAGCATACAGGCCAACTGATTGCCCGTAGCTTTATCTTGGCCCATAACGAAAGTGAACATATGTACGACGGCTTACTTACGAGACAATTTAGCGAAGAGGAGCGTCGCCCTTCTGAGTTTGGTCCTGTCTCTGAGCACTCTACAGATAGCCCACTCCTAGAGTTGCAAGATATACGATATCGCTATGCGGGCAAAAGCGAAGACAGCCTACGAGGTATCAGCTTTAGCATAGTCCGAGGAGAGCGTATTGCCCTTCTCGGAGAGAATGGCGCTGGAAAGTCTACACTTATGCGCCTCCTAGCAGGTCTCAATGCAGACTATAGCGGTAGACTCGTATATGCATGTGCGACCTTGGATAAAACCAACCAAGCACTATCGTACCAGCGCAAGCATATAGCCCTTGTTATGCAGAACTCCAATCACCAGCTTTTCTGCCCCTCAGTAGAGGACGAGATAGCCTTTGGTCTACGCAACAGCGGTCTCAGCGGTGAGGAGCTACACCAGCGTGTTGAGTCTATCATAGAGTGTTATGAGCTAGAGTCGCTACGCAACAAAGCACCACATCTGCTTAGCGAAGGTCAAAAAAAATGGGTCAGTATAGCCGCTATAATGGCTATGCGCCCAGCCGTGGTACTCCTAGACGAGCCTACGGCTTGCCTAGATCACTATTATACATCCAAGGTGCTATGCCTACTCAACCGCTATGCTGCGGAGGGCTGTAGCATCATCCTCTCCACACACGATATGCATTTGGCCCAGGCCTGGGCTAGTCGTGCCTTAGTACTTACAGAAGGGGAGCTACGCTACGACGGCAGTCCGTCCGCACTCTTCTCCGGTGCTCTTGATCTCGACAGTATACGCCTAGCATCATCCTACGACTACCTAGGCAAACCAGAGAGAGAAAAGGCCCTACAGGTCTCCGCCCCAGAGGACTACCGCCTCGGACTATATCATAGCTGTCGACACATCAGAGCCCTTATCTATGGCTGGGGCCCCGGAGCACAACGCAAAGCGCAAACCCTCAGATATGCCGGTATAGATATCCTAGTCGTAGCTCCAGATATCACTGAGGATAAATGCGAAACAAGCATACCACCTAGTGATGGAGTAGGGACTATACACTACCTACAGGGGACTTATCCCACAGAGCGACAGCACATCGCCAAGTACAACCTAGTGATTGCCGCCACAGGCCTAGCCTCTCTAGATGAAGAAATATGCAGAGAAGCGGCTAGTAAAGGGCTGCTCTATGCCAGCCTCAGCGACCCACAGCTAGGCAACGTACAGTTCTCAGCCCTTATTGACAAAGCTGGCATACAGCTAGCCGTACATAGCCATTACCGCCTGCCCGAACTAAGTCAGCATATCAGAGGACTTATATCTGAGCGCATTAGCGAGGAGTGGAAGGGACAATTGGAGGAGTTATCTGAGCTGCGTCGTAATGGACAGAGAGAGGCCTACGAAGCCCTTAAGCACAGCTTAATATCTCAGATAAATGAGCTGTGGGCAGAGTCCTAGGCAATCTATCTGTACAAAAATATGTATCTTTGTATATACTAGTAAGATTACGCAATAATGAGCGAAGAAATCAAAGACATAAACAACGGTGCCGACTACTCTGCCAGTAGCATTACCGTGCTAGAAGGCCTCGAGGCGGTGCGTAAGCGCCCTGCCATGTATATCGGTGATATAGGAGAGAAGGGGCTACATCATCTAGTTTACGAAGTCGTAGACAACTCCATTGACGAAGCCCTTGCTGGCTACTGTACAGATATCGAGGTAGACATCAATGCCGACAACTCTATCGAGGTCCGTGATAATGGCCGTGGTATCCCCGTAGACCTACACGAGAAAGAAGGTAAAAGCGCCCTAGAGGTAGTACTGACCGTGCTACACGCAGGGGGTAAGTTTGATAAAGGTTCATACAAAGTCTCTGGTGGTCTGCACGGTGTAGGTGTAAGCTGTGTGAATGCACTGTCTACCTATCTGAAGGCCACCGTGCACCGCGATGGTAAGGTATACGAAATGGAGTTCAGCTGTGGCATCCCTACCAGCGAACTACGTATAACCGGAAAAACGGAGCGCACGGGGACAACAGTCCTATTTAAGCCTGATACGAGCATCTTCACCGTAGAGGAGTATCAGTTCGATATCCTGAGCAACCGCCTGCGCGAGCTAGCATACCTCAACGCTGGCATCAAGCTGACTCTAACAGACAAACGCAAGCAGAACGAGGATGGTAGCTATCGCAGAGAGGTTTACCACAGCGAAGCGGGACTCAAGGAGTTCGTAGGCTACATCAACCGTAGCAAAGAGGCTCTTATCCCTGACGTAATACATATCGTTACGGAGAAACAGGGGATACCTGTAGAGGTAGCTATGACCTACAACTCATCCTACACGGAGAATGTATATAGTTACGTCAATAACATCAACACGATAGAGGGCGGTACACACCTGGCTGGCTTCCGTCGTGGCTTGACGCGTACGCTCAAGAAGTATGCGACCGACACCAAAGCCCTAGAGAAGGCCAAGGTAGAAATAACAGGGGATGACTTTAGAGAGGGGCTAACAGCCGTTGTGAGTATAAAGGTGGCCGAGCCTCAGTTTGAGGGACAGACCAAGACCAAGCTCGGGAATAACGAGGTGATTGGCGCTGTAGATATGGCCGTTAGTGAGGCCCTAGAGATGTACCTTGAGGAGCATCCCAAAGAGGCTAAAACTATTGTCGACAAGGTAGTCCTAGCGGCAATGGCTAGACAGGCTGCACGCAAAGCACGCGAACAAGTACAACGCAAAAGCCCCTTGGCCAGCGGAGGTCTACCAGGCAAACTGGCTGACTGCCAAAGTAAAGACCCTGCACAGAGCGAGCTATTCCTCGTAGAGGGAGACTCGGCTGGTGGTACAGCCAAACAGGGACGTGCTCGTGAGTATCAAGCAATACTCCCGCTCCGCGGTAAGATTCTCAACGTAGAGAAGGCCATGCAGCACAAAGTATTAGAGAGTGAAGAGATTCGTAATATTTACACTGCTCTAGGCGTAACTATCGGTACCGAGGAGGATAGTATGGCACTCAACCTAGCCAAGCTACGCTACCACAAGATCATCATTATGACCGATGCTGATGTCGATGGTAGCCACATCGCTACGCTGATACTCACGTTCTTCTTCCGCAATATGCGCCCGCTCATCGAGCAAGGTTTTGTATACATAGCCAACCCTCCGCTATATCTCTGCAAGCGTGGTAAGACGCAGGAGTATTGCTGGACAGAGCAGCAACGACAGGACTTCATCCGTCGTGTGGCCGATGGCGACGAGAAGCTCGTTACCACGCAGCGCTATAAAGGTCTTGGTGAGATGAACGAAGAACAGCTCTGGGAGACAACTATGAACCCCGAGAACCGCACCCTGCACCGTGTCTCTATAGACAACGCTGCCGAGGCCGACCAGATATTCTCTATGCTCATGGGTGACGAGGTAGCTCCTCGTCGTGAGTTTATCGAAACAAATGCGACTTATGCTCGTATTGATGCCTAATGCATTAACTAATCATGTACACTACAGCCGATTTGTCTCCTAGCTTAGCTAGACTCAATCGTGAGGTAGATAATAGCTTGGGGAGCTCGCACTGCGTAGCTCCCCAAACTGTTATCCGCCCACGCATTGCCCTTACCGTCCACCTTACCGAGTACGGCTCTTCGGTAGCAAGAGCCTATACCGATGCTGTCATCAAAGCCGGTGGTATACCTATAGTCCTGCCTCTAACAGATGACGTAGATACGTTGCTCCTCAGCCTCCAAGAGGTAGATGGACTGCTCCTAACAGGAGGAGCAGACCTACATCCGATGTATATGGGCGAGGAGCCTATAGCTGGTCTAGGCAATGTGTCTCATGAGCGAGACCGCTATGAGCTAATTATAGTGCGACTAGCACGACGTCTCTCGTTGCCTATCCTGGGTATCTGCCGTGGGCACCAGCTACTAGGCGTTGCCTACGGCTCTATCCTCTACCAAGACCTACCCAGTCAGTATCGTGGGGAGAACGCCCTCAACCACGCCCCACAGATACACAAGAAGCAACCACACCACCGACTAGTCCTCACCGAGACTACGCCCAATCGTCTCAGTGACATTCTACTAGGCGACGACCAAGAGGACGAGCTATGGATCAACAGCCTGCACCATCAGGCCATACGAGAGCTACTACCGCCTTTCGACGAGGTAGCAACAGCGACCGATGGCGTCAACGAGGCTATAGATGCTTATCCGGAGCTAGATATACTAGCCGTGCAGTGGCATCCCGAGCAACTAGTAGCCGCTGGCGATGAGCGTCAGCTACGACTATTCCGCCACCTCGTAGAGCGTGCCACGCTCTACCGACGAGCCAGAGCCTTCCACCAGAACAGCATCGTCCTAGACTCCCATACCGACACCCCGATGTTCTTCGGCGAGGGCTTCGATATCCGTGCTAGCGAACGTACCCGAGTAGACCTAACCAAGATGGCACTAGGCGGTGTCAATGCCGCTGTAATGGTGGCCTATCTACCACAGGGCGAGCTAGGCGACGAGGCACACGCTAGGGCGCTAGCCTATGCCGAGGACAAGCTGCAGGAGCTACACAGGCAGGTAGAGCGGAATGCTGATAGGGCCGTGATATGCCGTAGGGCGGATGAGGTAGAGGAGGCGCGCAGTATTGCGGGCAAGCTCAGTATCATACCCGCCATAGAGAATGGCTATGCCATCGGCACCGACCTCAAGCAGATAGAGAGGTTGCATCGGCTATATGGTATCGCTTACATCACCCTCTGCCACAATGGGGACAACGCCATCTGCGACTCGGCACGACATAGCCAAGCCACTCATGGCGGCCTTAGTAACTTCGGCTACGAGGTTGTCGAGGAGATGAATAGACTCGGTATTATGATTGACCTAAGCCACGCTGGCGACGAGACCGTGCGCGACGTGCTTGCGGCCAGTACCAAGCCCGTTATCGCTAGCCACTCCTCGGCGCGTAGCCTGTGTAACCACCCGCGCAACCTCAGCGACGAACAGATCATTGCCATTGCCGAGCGTGGGGGCGTGATTCAGGTATGCCTCTATGCGGGATTCATCAATGAGAACGAGCGTGCCGCCAGCTACCTCGATGCCGTAGACCATATAGAGCATATCATTAGGCTAGTGGGCGTAGAGCACGTAGGCATAGGCTCGGATTTCGATGGCGATGGCGAACTCATTGGCTGTCGCACCAGCGAAGACCTAATACGTATCTCGATGGAGCTCCTACGCCGTGGCTACACAGAGGACGACCTATGGCTCATCTGGGGCGATAACTTCCTCCGTGTTTGGGACGAGAATAGACCTCGATAAGAGGAGTATACGTAAGCAATAGTCGCATAAGGGAGTTACTGCCCTTATATGTTTCTTCCTCTCTATACTAGAGCAAACAGATCTTACAACCTATGTAAGATGTAGGCGCAGTAGAAGAGGCTGGCACAATGTGCTTATAGAGCGGGCTTAGTCCTCTGCCGAATACACCAGCGAGCAGCCACTAGTGAACGGTCGTTCACTAGTGGCTGCTCGCTACTTTGCCTATGGGAGTAGGGCTAATCGCTCTTACTGAGCCGTTAGGCGCTGATAGAGTGCGAAGAGATGCTCTAGACGCTCGGGCTCGCTAGCAAAGGGTTTTCGGCGGTAAGCCATATCTACGGCTTTGTCAAGTGCAGTGTGTGCTTTGCTAAGGCTTGCGGGCATAGTAATAGGGTCGTAGAGCTCCGCTAGGCTTTGCCCCTCGAAACTTGCTCTGACGTCTAGGATCGCTTGGGCTTTCTCCTCTATGTCTGTACACTGCTTCTCGCTAAGCCCCTCAGGGAAGGGATAGTTATTGTAGACTATATCCTTCGAGTAACGATAGTCTCCTTTAAGCCTACCACAGACAGCATTCACCCAAACCATATGCATCGCTGACATCAGTATCCCGAAGTGGTACAGAGTGGCTTCGGGGATAATTAGACAAAGGTTGCTTGCAATGCACTCTTGCGTCAAGAATCCTATGGGAATATAGCGACGACGCTCAGAGGAGACACTAGGGATAAGAATATAAGTCTTGGGGTTTCTCATCTCTCTAAACTGATATGGGATCTCAGCCATCTTTCGAGTCTTCGGGTCTGTGCTTTTCTCTCTCATCTCACGCACCCCTTGGAGCCTTGCTTGAAAGTCTTTATTGTGTGCAAGTCCTTTGGGGACATATTCGGGAAACCAAAAGCAATAACGAGGCTTGTTATTTATAAACTCTTCTGCACCTAGTAGTGGTCTGATGTAGTCGCTAAATTCTGGATATTTGGCAAGCCACTCATCTCTCTCCTCCTTGCTCATCAAGAGATGCCCTCCATCGGTAGGCTGATTGCCTTTACTCATCCGAGGGACGTCGCATAGAGGTGTAGTACGCCTTTCGATCAGGACATTAGCTCCGTCCGATAGGTATGGGTTTATGTTGCTGACCTTACGCAGATGCGCTTCGCCTCGTATGTCTTGGTACTCGTATATATATCGCTCCTTAGGCTCGTCTAATCCGAAGCCTACGATCACGCAGTAGACTGCCGCCTATCCCTTGGCCTCGTTGCTCCATTGGAAGGTACGATGCGCGAAGTGTATCTTTACCCCGAGGTCGAGTAGGGGCTTCCATATGGTGGCTACCTGTGCGCCCTGTGTGATAGAGTTGGTAGAGACGAAGGCCGTACGTATCTGCGTTCCCTGCATATACTGGGCGGCCTTGATATACCAAGCAGAGACGTAGTCTATATCCCCACTGCCTTTGCTCCCTCCGAAAGACTTGACGACCTGAGCACGCTGTACCTCACTCATCAGCTTAGCACCGAGGAATGGTGGGTTTCCGATGATATAGCTAAGTTCGGAGGGCTTTACGAGTGAGGTCCAGTCCGTCTCGAGTGCGTCTGCGTGTAGGATGTTGGCAGAGGCGGTGAGGGGAATGCGGGCGCAGTACTGCCCGAAGGTTTTACTAACCAGCATATTCATCTGATGATCGATAAGCCACATGGCTACTTGGGCGATCTGTGCGGGAAACTCTTCGTACTCA
>JAXFXP010000168.1:0-3685 GCA_034091595.1 Porphyromonas sp. | reverse complement strand
GTTTATGTAGCAAGATATATTCCTCTATGATGTTGTCTATCTGCTCTAGCTGTACGAGGTCTAGGGTTGCACCTAGCTCCGTTAGCTCATCTATGTTGATGAGCGTAATCCCCTCTATATCCCCTACCTCGGGGGCAATATTGCGGGGAACAGCTAGGTCGATAAGTATAGCCGGATGTAACCCCTCGGAGGCAAAGTCCGTAGCCTTGATAATAGGGCTAGGTGCCGAGGTGGCGACCAGCACGGCATCGGCTGCGTGTAGCTCTGTAGCCAGCTCTCCCTCGCAGGCTATGCGTACCTCGGGGTGCTGGGCAGCAAAGCGTTCTGCACGCTCACGAGTACGGTTGTATACGACGATATTCTTTTGTCCGTGATGTCGTAGGTGCTCGCAGATAGTGTCGGCGATGAGTCCGGCCCCGACGATAAGTATTTGACGAGGCTGAGGCAATACCTGTAGTAGCTGCTCCACGGCAGCAGAGCCAGCTGAGTGGGGGGTAGCGCTGACGAGGTATTCACTGCGTACACGCTTAGCGACCTCGAAGGCACGATGAAACAAGCGAGCCATACTGCCAGGGCAATGTCCTGAGAGCGAAGCCATGCGGTAGGCTTCTTTTAGCTGTCCTAGTATTTGCGTTTCGCCTACGACTATAGAGTCTAGTCCGGCAGCTAGGCGGAAGAGATGTCGGTACACCTCTTCGTCTCGCTTGCACTCTAGGTAGTGGGCATAGCGGGGGCTGAGCTCCAGATTGCGGAGGAACGAATCTATAAGGCGTCGTTCGCTAGCGCTAGCACAGCTATCCTCTGCGCTGTAGTAAATCTCCACCCTATTGCAGGTCGATAGGACGACTGCACCTGTGAGTAGTCCGCAGGCTATCCAGTCCTCGACGAGCATGCTAGCCTCCCCCTCACTTAGGGCAAAGGCACTGCGTTCGTCTACTCCAGCTAGGCGGTGGTTGATACTTATTAGTCCGATCATTGTTTTTTGCTTAGGTCGGCTTAGATGAGGCTACTACCGTTTGCGCTTCGTATTACCATGCTAAGGAGCGTAGCGAGCTCACTCAGCAGTATGAATGCGCCACAGGTATCCCCCGTATAGCCGCCTATCTTACGGTATATATAGTAGCTAAGGCATGCCACTAGTATTAGTGGCAATAGTAAGAAAGTAAAGGCCGAGAAGCCGATAATATAGGGCGAGGCAAACATCAGAGCTAGGAGTATTAGCCCAGGAATATTGCCTTCGTTATGGTATGTGAGTCCTATTTTGCTCTCCTCTTCACGTCGGGCGTAGGGGAGGAAGCTAACGGGTAGCGTACCTACGTACTTACCGAGTACATCTGCCACGATAAAAGCTATCGGTATGAGCGGTACAGGCAGTGATACGAGCAAGCTAATAAGGAAAGCGTAGTAAATGATATAGCCAATAAGGGCATAGCTCCCGACGTGGCTATCTTTCATAATCCGTAGGATAGAGGCCCTATCTCGACCTCCACCGAAGCCGTCGAAGAAATCACCTAGCCCATCCTCGTGGAAAGCCCCCGTAAGGAGTAGACGAGCTGCAAGAGCAAGGATGATAGAGCTTAGTATAGGTAGGCTGAGTACATGGAATGAGAGGTAGAATACTCCTGCCATAGTACCGCCCGTAACGAAGCCTACGAATGGAAGCCACTGTATGGCTCGTGCATAATCCTCACGCTCTAGTGAGCTCAGGCGCCAGGCCGGTAGGCGGGTATACATAGAGAGTGCAGCTAGGAGCGAGGTGAAGAGGCGACTTATCATACTTCTTTTTTGTCAAAGACGTACTCTACAACGCCTGCTGTATCGAATGATGCCATCTGACTAAGCATCAGGGCAGCAGACTGCACAATAGGGTAGGCACATAGAGCTCCGCTACCTTCGCCAAGGCGTAGGCCTAGATTAAGAAGAGGCTTTGCCCCTAGGTGCTCTAGGAGGCGTGCATGCCCAGCCTCATCACCTTGGTGCCCAAAGATGGCGTAGTCTAGGACTAAGGGGTTGATAGCTCGAGCTGCTAGCATACAGGCCGTCATAATAAATCCATCGACGAGAATAGACATCCGTAGCTCTGCTGCACGTAGCATAGCCCCGACGGCTGCGACCATCTCGTAGCCCCCGAAGTAGCGCATCACAGACTCTACACTGCCATCACCTCTGTAGTTGTCAATAGCTTGGCTTAGGATATCATACTTATGCCGAAGCCCAGCATCATCGAGGCCACTACCACGTCCTACGCATTCGATGAGAGGGATATCGGCTAGTAGAGACATCCATACAGCCGAAGCTGCAGTATTGGTGATACCCATCTCGCCGAAGCTGATGATATTGCAGCCTCTGGAGTGGGCAAGCTCTACCTCTTCTTCGCCGATGCGGAGGGCACATTGCATTTCCTCCTCACTCATAGCGGGCTCGTGTAGGTAGGAGCGAGTGATACGTCCCACTTTTCTGTGGATGAGACGCTCGTCACCAGCAAAATCGTAGTCTACACCAACATCGACGACGCGTATAGCTATGCCGTGCTGGCGCGCTAGATAGCAGATGCCCGCACCGCCAGAGAGCATATTGTAGACGACTTGCCAGGTAACCTCCTTGGGGCTCTTGCTGATGCCCTCCTCTACGATACCGTGGTCGGCACAGAAGATAATGTTATACGGATTGTGTAGCTCAGGGGTGAGTGTTCTCTGGATCTGCCCTAGGCGTAGGGCCAGCCACTCTAGTGTCCCTAGTGAGCCGAGAGGTTTGCTCAGATGGTCAATCTTGTACTGTAGACGCTCTCTCCATTCGGATGAAAGTGCTGAGATGTCATAAGTTCTCATACTAAACTTGTTGCTTATTGCTATTTCACACGCATAGGTATGCCGCTAACCATCAAGGTAACGGTATCGGCACGCTGAGCGATATACTGATTAAGCCAGCCTTGTAGGGCTGTGAAACGTCTCTGGACGGCATCAACGCTAACCCCGCCCATACCTATCTCGTTACTGACTATATAGAGTCTGAGGTCTAGGGCGGATAGGCGGTCGAATTCTTCTTTTAGTAAACTGAGGGCTGGCTCTACCTCAGCTCCGTTGTCGAAGAAATAATTTGTGGCCCATAGTGTGACGCAGTCCAAGAGCACTGTACGCCCCGTGAGCGGATGACGAGAGGGGTATTTCTCTTCCTCTATGTTTTCCCACTCCGGGCCACGTCGCTCTTGATGTAGGCGTACGCGCTCCCGAAACTCATCATCCCAGATACGTGCCGTCGCCATATAGATAGGCTGGCTACTATCGGCAAGTACTAGCTGTTCGGCATAGCTGCTCTTGCCACTGCGTTCACCGCCCGTTATTAGATGGATATATGCCATATCTTAGAGTTCTGGGCTTTTCCCTTTTCTGTTTACTTCGTCTAGGTAGTCCGTGATGGGGACATCCTTGAGATCTCTCATCAAAGTGAGGTGTCGTGCGGTCATTTGGCTCAGTAGGTTGCGTAGGTAGAGTTTTTGCCAGCTGTCTAGCGTATGGGTTAGTAGCTGGGTAACCTTTCTGAGGTCGGGGAATACCTTCATTAGCTCGGCACGCCCTAGAGGGGTTAGCTGCACGAGCTTCTGTCGCTTGTCCACAGGGTCGTCCATTTCGATGACTAGCCCTAGCCTAGCTAGGCGACGGAGCATCTCGTTGCCGGTACTGCGTTC
>JAXFXP010000167.1:0-10383 GCA_034091595.1 Porphyromonas sp. | reverse complement strand
AAGTATGCAGAGATCTGCGAAGCTATGAAGAAGGCTAGCGAAAACGAACTCAAGGGTATCCTAGGCTACACTGAGGACGAAGTAGTATCAAGCGACTTCCTTGGCGATGCTCGTACGTCAATCTTCGATGCTAAGGCTGGTATCGCTCTTACGGACACGTTCGTAAAGGTGGTTTCATGGTACGACAACGAAATCGGTTACTCAAACAAGGTGCTTGACCTCGTTGCGCACATGGCTAAGGTAAACGCTTAATCGTAGACCTTCCTAAGAAATAGCATCGGCTACTTGCCTAGGGGCAGGTAGCCGATGCTCGTTGTTGTCCCTAAGGAGATACGAGCAGAAGCAGACTATACCTAGCTTTTGTTAGATGACGGCCCCCAATACCTAAAACTAGGTATTGGGGGCCGTCTGTGCTGTTGGTAATTTTGCAGGGAAATTTAGTGCGCTCCCCGTAGTGGGGCTACTGTCGCACCAATATCTCTCAAACTACAACAATGAACAGCCATCAACGAAGTCTATTAGTATTAGCTACACATCTGGCTCTACTAAATTCTTTATGGGGGCAGAGGCAAGAGCCCACAAGCCCCCAGCACAATACTAGTGATAGCCTCCGCACGCAGAAGCTAGAGGAGGTCGTCGTTTCTGCTCGTCAGATATTGGGGAGCAAGTTTCAGGCCCGGAATAGGACAGGATCAGCATACTATATCTCACCCGGAGAATTGCAGAAGCTTGGTTATACCGATATTAACCGTATGCTCCGAGCAGTGCCTGGTGTCAATATGTATGAGGAGGATGGCTTTGGCCTACGACCCAATATCAGTCTGCGTGGGACCAAGGCCGAGCGTAGCGAACGCATCAATATCATGGAGGATGGTATCCTTGCCACACCTGCTCCTTATTCATCGCCTGCGGCCTACTACTTCCCCAATACGGCACGTATGCATGCCATCGAGGTACTCAAAGGGAGTAGCCAAGTACAGTACGGCCCTTTTACCACAGGGGGAGCTATCAATATGGTATCTGCTCCTATCCCCAATCGTCTGACCCTTAGGGCAAATGTTTCTTATGGCTCGTTCGCCACGAGCAAAGGGCATTTGATGGTAGGTAATAGCCATAAGCATTGGGGCTATCTCATCGAGTATTTGCGCTATAGCAGCGATGGCTTCAAGAATAACCGTTGGACCACAGACAAGGGCTTTGTCCGCAACGATGTGATTGCTAAGCTGAGGGCTAATACCGCCAAGACAGAAGGCGTGAACCACTCCCTTGAGCTAAAGGTGGGCTATGCTGATGAAGATTCGGATGAGAGCTATCTAGGGCTTACCGAGGCGGACTTCGCTCAGAACCCCTATCAGCGCTACGCTGCTGCTCAGGTAGACCGCATGCAAAGTAAGCATTATCAAACATCACTAAGCTATTTGCTACAATTCTCCGCCAAGACGAAGCTCCTTACGCAACTCTACTACAACTATTATCATCGTAACTGGTACAAGCTAAACGATGTCAAGGCAGGCATCGGGAAGTATGAGAAAAAGGGCCTTAGTGAGGTGCTATCTTATCCCGAAACGAATGAGCGCTACATGCGTCTAATCCGTGGCGAGGTCGATTACGAGGGCGAGGCCCTGTGGGTGCGTGCCAATAATCGTAGTTACTACTCGCGTGGACTGCAGTCGCGCCTAGAGCACGGTGTCCGTCTGGGACGAGCATACCTCGGTATAGAGGCAGGGCTCCGCTACCACGAGGATGCTGAGGACCGTTATCAGTGGGATGATAGCTATGGGCTGAGAGGAGGACAGATGTACCTCTATCTAGCCGGAGTACATGGCAGCCAGGCTAACCAGATAACCTCGGCACGAGCTTGGTCTGCATATACATTGGGGAAGCTCACCTGGGATAAGCTCACGCTTACTACGGGCCTCCGCTACGAAGCAGTACGCCTCCACAAAAATAACTTTGGGCAGAATGACACTAGGCGTACGGGCCATCAACGCCTCGAGACACATAACTATGTGCAGGCACTTATCCCGAGCCTAGGGATGAACTACAAGCTTAGCTCTGCCTTGTCTGCTTTCGGGGGTATTCACAAGGGCTTTGCTCCGCCTAGTGCTGGTACAGACCAGAAGGCAGAGAGTAGCATCAATACAGAGCTAGGTCTGCGTTACACGAGCGATAGCTTCAAAGCCGAAGCCATAGGCTACTACAATGCTTACAGCAATATGCTCGGCAGCGACCTCGCCGCCGCAGGTGGGCAGGGGACACTTGAGCAGTTTGATGTGGGTAAGGCACGTGTGTATGGGGCTGAGCTACTACTGCAGTACAACCCATTACCCTCTAGCTGGCGTGTGCGTATGCCGATACAGCTAAGCTACACCTATACGGATACACGTATGCTGCGGGACTTCGAGAGCTCTACTTGGGGGCAGGTATTTGTAGGGGATGAGATTCCCTATATATACAAGCATGCAGTAGCCTTGCAGTGGGGCCTAGAGCATCGACTCTGGGACCTGAACCTCAGTATGCGCTACAATGGCGATATGCGCACAGTGCCAGGTCAGGGGGCCATTGTGGCTCGGGAGCGTGTGCCAGAGCATTATGTGCTAGATGCCTCGGCACGTGTGCAGTTGCTCAGAGGGCTAAGCCTCAAGGTGAATGCGGTGAACCTCTTTGGGGCGAAATATCTAGTCTCAAGGCATCCCTCAGGGCTGCGTGCTGGGCATCCACGTGGCTTTTATATAGGGGTTAATTATAGTCTGTAGATAAATGGAGATACTTAGAGAAATGATGAGATATATACGATATAATAGACGAGGTATTTGTAGAGTCCTGTATATAATGCTATTGATGTGCTCTGCGGGCCTTCTCCTAGAGGCACAGAATATACTGGTACAGGGACTGGTACGAGACAGTTCTCGTCAGCCTCTAGTCGGGGTGTCTGTGCTACGTGTCGGCACTAGAGAGGGCGTAAGCACCAACCTAGAGGGGCGCTTTACGCTCCGAGCGAGGGTGGGGGACAAGCTACGCTTTAGCTTCATAGGGATGAAGACGCTAGTCTTGGCGGCTACCAAGGAAGAGATGCGTGTAACCCTGCACGAGCAAGCTCAGCAAATCGAGGAGGCTGTTATCACAGGCTATCAGCGGGTCAAGAGTCGAGCCTATACGGGGGCGACAAGTCAGGTAAAGCTAGCAGATATCAAGCTTGAGGGTGTGAGCGATGTCTCGCGCATGCTGGAGGGGCGTGTGGCAGGTCTATCGATACAGAATATATCGGGTAGCTTTGGCGCTGCTCCTCGTATCAATATCCGCGGAGGTGCCTCTATTATAGGCAATGTGCAACCGCTGTGGGTCATAGACGGAGTAGTATATGAGGATCTAGTAAACCTCAGTGTAGAGGACCTAGCCTCGGGAGATGCCTCTACGCTCGTATCCTCGGCCGTTGCGGGCCTCAATGCAGCCGATATACAGGATATACAGGTCCTCAAGGATGCCTCGGCAACCTCGGTCTATGGGGCGCGTGCCCTCAATGGCGTTATCGTGGTCTCCACCAAGTCCGGCAGGCGCAATGCGCCCTTAGGGGTATCGTATGCTATGGAGGGCAGTGTACGTCAGCGACCTTCGTATCAGAATTTCGATTTATTGGGTAGTGCCGAGACGCTTGGCATATATCAGGAGATGCAGGCCAAAGGCTACTTTAGCCTAGAGCAGATGCTCTATGGTCGCCGTGCAGGTCTCTACCATCAGATGTACAGCCTAATCAATAGTGTAGACCCTGCTACGGGTACTTACCGCTTGGCTAATACCCCAGAGGCACGGGCTAAGTACCTCCAAGCCCGAGAGCATGTCGACACTGATTGGTTCCGGCACCTCTTCCGCCTAAGCCCTACGACCAACCATACCCTGACCTTCTCTGCTGGGGGCGAGCATAGTGCTACCTATGCCTCCATAGGGTATATGCACGACCCAGGATGGACGATAGCCGATAAGGTGGATAGGCTGACAGCTAAGCTCAAAAGTAGCTTTTATCTAGGCAATAAGCTGGAGGCAACGCTCTCTCTTGATGGCAATATGCGCAACCAGAAGAGCCCAGGCACGATGCCACAGCGTAAGAATACAGTGGTCGGAGGCTACGAGCGAGACTTCGACATCAATCCATTCGCCTATGCCTTATCTACTAGTCGCCTATTACGTCCCTATGGCGATGATGGAGCGCTAGAGTATTATCGCAATAACTGGGCGCCCTTCAACATCCTCAACGAGTATCAGAATAACTACATGGACATCTCTGTATTAGACCTCAAGGGACAGCTAGAGGCAGCATACAAGCCTGTCTCGGGCTTGGATCTGAGGGGACTATTCTCTGTGCGTCGTGCTACGACAGGGATGTCTCACTACGTGCACGAGGGGAGCAATCTGGTGCAGGCTTGGCGTGCCTCAGAGACTCCACAGGTAGCTCGTGAGAATATCTACCTCCTGCGCAATCAAGACGATCCTTTGGCCTTGCCACGTGTGGCGCTAACGCATGGTGGGATGTACCTCCGCAACGACAATGCACTAACGAGTTACTTGGGGCGCCTTTCGCTAGACTATAATCGCTCTTGGGGGCGAAACGACCTCAAGCTCTTTGCCTTTGCCGAGCTGCGCTCTGCCGACAGAGAGTCTTCGCCTTTTACGGGCTATGGGATACAGTATGATAAGGGTAATCAGGTTTTCAGCAACCCTCTAGTATCGCAGAAGCTGAGCGATAGTGGTACGCCTTACTTTTCGCTAAGTAGACGCTATGATAGAGGGATAACGTTCTCTACGAGTGCGACCTATGGCTATGATGGGCGCTATATCTTCAATACAGTGCTCAATTACGAAGGCTCTAACGCCTCTGGACGATATTCGCACAACAAATGGCTACCTACGTGGAATGTGGGGGCCAAGTGGAATATCGATCGTGAGCGTTTCCTGCGTTCGTCCGGGCACATCAGCAAGTTGGCCCTTAGGGCGAGCTATGGCCTTACGGCTAAGATGAACGAGGAGGCTATCAACTCTCAGGCAGTCTATGCGAATGGACTCATTAACCGCTCACGCTTCGAGGATAGAGAGAATGCTCTGCACATACTGCACCTAGAGAACAGAGACTTGACCTGGGAGAAGATGTATGAGCTAAACCTAGGCCTAGAGCTGGGTCTCTGGCAGAATAGACTCTCGGCCTCGCTAGACCTGTATCAGCGCAATGCCTTTGACCTCATCGACCTGGTGCGTACCTCTGGCGTCGGCGGGCAGTACTACAAGTATGCCAACTTCGGGGATATGCGTACTCGTGGGCTAGAGCTAAGTCTGAGGACTCGCAACGTAGAGGGCAAGGACTTCTCGTGGGAGAGCTCCCTCGTAGTGAGCCTGATGCGCCAGCAGATAACACGCCTACTAAACAGCCCCAATACCTTCGATATGGTCGCAGGGCGAGGGCGTGGCAACGTGGTGGGTTTCCCTAAGGCTTCGCTGTTCTCCTTCAACTATCAAGGCCTCAACGAAGAGGGCTTGCCTACCTTCGACTTCGGCTTGTACCCACTCAATGCTGCGCCTACGGCTCGTATCTCGGGAGCGGACTTCCTAGACACGCAGTATTCCAAGTCGTACCTCATCTACCACGGGCCTATAGAGCCGACCATCACGGGCGGGCTATCTAATACCCTCCGTTATCGTCAGTGGGAGCTTAGCTTTTTCGTAACTATGCAGGCCGGTAATAAGATCAGGCTTAATCCGAGCTTCGACCCTATGTTTGCCGACCTGAACGTCTTCTCGCGCAACTATAAGCAACGCTGGCTCAGTGCCGGAGACGAGCTGCGGACAGATATGCCGACCATCCCCTCTAGCGAACAGATAGCACGCTTCGGCCGTGAGCATATCGAGAAAGCCTACAATACGTATAACTACTCGCAGATGCGCGTAGCCGACGGTAGCTTCGTGCGCCTCAAAAACATCAGCCTAGGCTATACGCTTCCGGAGGCTACTAGCCGTCGCCTGCATTTGCGTAGCCTAGCCCTTAAGCTAAGCGTTACTAACCCCTTCCTTATCTATGCCGATAGTCGCCTAGGAGGTCAGGACCCCGAGTATTATCAGTCGGGAGGGGTATCGCTACCTACACCTAGACAGTATACTCTGACCCTCGGGCTAGGTATTTAGCTTAGGACGATGCGTGGACAATACTGTAGTATTTTATACAGAGTAACAGATGAAGCATACATATCTATATAGAGCGCTCCTAGTGCTGGGATTGATGTCCCTCTCTATGGGCTGCCAGCACCTCGACCTGAGTCCGGATGCTGCACATAATATTGAGATCAACAGCGAGGATAAGATAGCGGAGCTACTGACAGCTGCTTATCCCGATGCTAGCTACTTCGCCTTCCTCGAGGCGCGCACCGACAATGTGGGCGAGCGTCCGCACGGTACACACTACCGCCTCGACGAGGCCATGTACTATTGGGAAGACTACGACCAAGAAGACCTCGATACCCCCCTCTCGTACTGGCGTGCTTGCTACAAGGGTATTGCGCAGGTCAATAAGGCACTCGAGCTCCTCAAGACGTATCCCAAGACGGACAGAGTACGAGCGCTGTATGGCGAGGCCTTTATGCTACGAGCTTATCTGCACTTTATGCTGGTAACGATATGGTGCGAGCCTTATCGTGGCGAAGCTACCGATGCTCCGGGTATTCCCTATCTGAAGACTCCCGAGAAGCATGCTTTGGTGGACTACGAGAGAGGTACCGTAGCCGAGGTCTATCGTCAGATAGAGGAGGACCTCAGGCTAGGTATCAGCCTTGTCGATGATAGATACTATCGTGTGCCACGCTTTCACTTTACCAAGCGTGCTGCCTACGCTTTTGCGTCCCGATTCTACTTACACAAGGGGGACTGGCAGGCTGTCGTGGATTACTCCGACTATGTACTGGGCTACAATCCTAGCCAGCACCTGAGGGCCTGGAAGCGTGGCGACCTAGGGCAGACACTAGACAAAGCAAGCCTTTACCAGAGCTATCTGGCTGCGGATAGTCGCTGCAATCTCTTGTTGACTACGACTGAGTCTCGCTTAGCACGAGAGCTACCTCACAAGCGCTTTGCCCCTACGCATAGGGTACTCAAAGATGTTTTCTCCTCGCACGGGATAGAGGGCTACGAAGCATACAAGACCATCAACCTACTGAGCAACTATTACTTCCTGACCTCGCCAGAGCCAGTAAAGGATGGTTACTACATCGCTAAGTTTGATGAGCGGGCCATGCTCCTAGATAATACTAGTCTACGCCCCCGAGGACTGTATGTTACCAACGTGCTACTCACTAGCGATGAGGCCATGCTCAACCGTATGGAGGCTCTAGCGATGCTGGGGGAATACGACCGCTCTATAGAGGACCTTATTGTTTACCTCAGAGCTAAGTATGATGTAGAGCTACCGCATGACAAGGAGCAGATACTCTCTACTACTGGGGCCGACTATACGCGCTACACGCCCTACTATGGCCTTACGATGCGACAGCTCGCTATGGTGAAGATTGTCTTGGGCCTTAGGCGGATGGAGTTTTACGAGGAAGGGCTACGCTGGTTGGATATCAAGCGCTTTTATCTGCCCGTAACACGTGAGGGGAAAAACGCGCTCTACCGCCCTCTAGAGAAGGAAGACCCTCGTAAGCTCCTACAAATACCAGCCGAAGCCATCAAGCGTGGCCTAACACCTAACCCCCGATAAAGACCATGAGAAAACTATATAATATCAGTCAGTCCGCTCTAGTGGCTGCGCTAATGGCTCTGTCGGCTTTTGCCTGCACACGTGATGAGCAGCCTAGCGAGGGGAGTGTCGTAGAGATACCCGAGCATAGGCGCCAGATCAGCGAGCTAGACAGCTGGATAGACGCTACCTTTCTGCCCTACGGGATAGAGGTGGTTTACCGCTGGGATAAGCACGCTGTAGCCTATGGTAGCTATGCCTATCCGCCCGCAGTAGAGCGGGTAAAGCCAGTGTTGGAGCTTATCAAAAGCCTCTGTTTAGACCTCTACGATCATAAGGGGGCTGAGGGGCGGCCCTTCTTGCAGACCAAGACCCCTCTGCGTATTTACCTCTTCGGTGGTAAAGGTGTAGATCGTAGAGGCTTCGAACTGGTGGCTGCGCCCAAAGACTCTGCCCTAGAGTTATATGTCTACAATGTCAATGCCTTTGAGCCTAGTAGCGACGATGCCGTATATAGCCTAATACACTCTGTACACCATCAGCTACTACGCAGGTTGATGGAGCTATACCCCTACGATAGAGATGCTTTCCGTCGCCTCAGCGATTACAGAGAGGTGGGTATTGACCTTGCGATAGAGGGACAGGCTAAGGCTAAGACCGCCCGAGAGCGTTTCGGGGTGAGTAGCTTCGCCAATGGCGATGGCTTCCTGACTATCTATGGTATGCTTGGTAGCGAGGCAGACTTCGCAGATATGCTAGCCGCTAGCCTGTGCAACCATCCCGAGGAGATACGCTCGGCCCTCAAACGTGCAGCTGTACCTAGTATTACAGATGATACGCCCGAAGTGAACGAGTACTACCGACAGAAGGCTAAGCGAGCTGCCGAGGCACTACAGGCTAAGTTGATATTTGTCGAGAGCTACTACCACAAAGTCGTAGGACGTCGCCTCTCGGAGATGCAGCTACGTAGTCTAGAGCTAATCAATAACTACAAGCAAAGGAATTATGAACCTAAATAAGAAAGCGATATCCGCTATCCTGTGTTTGCTCGGCCTATCGCTGTTGGTGTCAGCCTGTGCCCATGATAGTGATGTTCCTAGCCCTAACGAACGCCTCAAGACAAGCAGAGAGCAGCTCCGCCGCCAGTTGTTGTCGGGGACTAAGCAATGGGCGCTGACCTATTTCTCGCGCTGTGATAGCCTGCTATTTACTAGTGTAGATGCACGCATCGGACACGGCGACTACCGAGAGCGTTATGGCTATGGCGGGCATTATATGAGCTTATCTTTCGACGAGCGAGAGGTAGCTATGCGTGGAGACTGGGACGAGTCGAGTATCACCAAGCCCATCACCAGCCCCTATGCCATAGAGCTCTCTACTTCGCTCGGTCTAAGCTTCTCACTACACACTTACATCCATCGTTTGGTCAATGACCGCTTCACGGGTAGTGCAGACCTCCTCTATCAGGGTACAGATCAGAGAGGCGCCTTGATATTCACCACCTCGGGCTATACCAACCCTGGGCACGAATATATACGTTTGGAGCCCATTGCAGAGGGGATGAGTGCCCAGGAGGTCGTACAGCGGGGCTACGAGCATCGCAAGCGCTTCGAGGATATGCGCAACCCCCAGCTGCTTGTCCGAGAGGGCGAGCGTATCCATTACCACAGCCGTTATTTCCTCAAGAGCGAAGTCTCTACCAATCAGGCACTCCTCCGAGAGATCCGTGATAAGCGCTACTACCTGTTCCTAGAGCCCAATACAGAGGACCGTTTCACGATTGAGCGCGATAACTATCGAGGCTTCTCCGCACTAGGCTCTGGTTATGTTGGCACTAGAGAGGGCTTGAGCTTTCGCCCAGGCTTTTATGTCAATACTAAGCTACGGGTTCACGATTTCGAGCTTAGAGAGGGTCGCTTCGTAGCCGAGCTGGTCGAGGTATATGACCCCATCCGACGCACTACCAGCATAGAGAGCCGACACCTCTACCCCGAGGGGGTACCGACAGGCTTTGTCGCCGAGATATATGATGCTCCCATACCTACTTACCGATAAACCCCAATATGATAACGATGATGTTTAGATATTTATTCCCGATTTTGGTGCTCCTTAGCCTCGGATATGGTTGTCAGGATAAATACAACGATAGCCCAGAGGAAGACTATGCTAAGCTCTTTCCCTTCAAAGGGATAGAGAAGCCCGAGGTGGACGATGCGCTCATCCTCAAGCAGTGCAATCCCCGAGAGGATCTGGCGCTCTCTATCTACGACCCTGAGGCGGACAGACCTGCTACGGGGCGAGAGTATGAGGTTACGATAAGCTACAGCTACCGAGAGACCGCTACGGATGGAAGTCTCGTAGAGGAGCCGAGCTCTCGTCTCTTGGTGCGCTATCTCGATGAGGATGGGCAGTACGTCCTAGTCGGCTCTAGTAGTCGCAACGAGGAGCTAAAGGAGGTGATGGAGAATGGCCGTGAGTATAGCGTGACCTACAAGGCTCGTTCGGGCCAGCTGCTCTACATCGCTACCGATGGCTTGGCACCTCGTGGGGCGTCTATCAAAGTGTCCGCGACGGCTCGTTCTTTGGATGGTCTGATAACGATTCCGCCTCTAGGTACGCACCAGTTCCAAAACAACGAGGGTATCCACCTCCTGTCTTATCCATACTGT
>JAXFXP010000166.1:0-13597 GCA_034091595.1 Porphyromonas sp. | reverse complement strand
ATAGACCTTTTTGCGGTCTATGGTCGGTAGAGCTCTAGGGGCCTCGGGCTCTATCAGAGTCTGGAAGCTACGCCCACGCTTAGGCTCAGCCTGTACGCATAAGTCTAGGCTCTTCTGCTCCTGATGCGCCTTGACAGCTTTGCGCACATCTACTTTTAGGTCTATGTGCCCCGACCCTAGAGCAGCAAAAAACTCCTCTCTACGTGGGTACTGGTAAAAGGATAGCAAGCGGTCTATCGTGGCATTGTTTAGCTCGATGTTTAGCCCCTGCAGTTTCTCCTTTAGTATCTGCTCTCCGCGTGTAATGAAGTCGCGCTGTTGTCGTCTGAGTGCAGCTTGGATGCCAAGACGGGCACGGGCTGTAACGATATAGTTAAGCCATTCGGCCTTGGGCTGCGAGGTTTTGCTATGTAAAATCTCCACCTGGTCTCCGTGAGCGAGCTTGGTACTGAGAGGTACAACCTTATGATTGACCTTGGCCCCGATACTGTGGTCTCCTAGCTCGCTATGAATGTTGTAAGCTAGGTCTAGGGCTGTAGCATCAATGGGGAGTGTAATAGTTTCGCCTTTGGGTGTGAAGACATAGATTTCGTCGGACGATAGCGTTAGCTTCATAGTATCTAGGAAGTCCATGCCGTTAGGAGTCGGAGCCTGTACTATCTCACGTATTGTGTCTAGCCATTTGCCGATCTCTTTGTCTTCTTCTACGAGTTCGTTCTTGTATCGCCAATGTGCAGCTAGGCCTTGCTCAGCTATCTCATCCATACGTTTGGAGCGTATTTGCACCTCTATCCAGCGTCCACCAGGCCCCATTACAGTAACGTGCAGAGCACGATAGCCATTGGTTTTGGGAGAGCTAACCCAGTCTCGTACACGTTCGCTATTGGAGCGATAGAGTGCCGTGATAGCCGTATAGATATCGAAGCAGCGCTTTACCTCGGAGTAACCATCGTTGTTGTCAAAAACAATACGTACGGCGAAGAGATCGTATACTTCCTCGAAAGGAATCCCCTTGCTCATCATTTTGCGCCAGATAGAGTAGTTGCTTTTGACGCGCATTTTTAGGTCGTAGTGTATGCCCTCGCTAATGAGTGCAGCCTCTATAGGACTAGCGAAGTGTTTGAGCAGCTCCTCTCGGTCGCCTTCGGTCTCGGCGACCTTTTGGCTAATCATCTTGTACTCCTCGGGATGCTCGTACTTGAAGCTCAAATCTTCGAGCTCTGTCTTGATACTATGTAAGCCTAGTCGATGGGCTAGGGGAGCATAGATGTACTGTGTCTCTCCGGCTATCTTGTACTGCTTACTAGGGAGCATAGAGCCGAGGGTGCGCATATTGTGGAGTCTATCAGCTATTTTGATAAGCATCACTCTAGCATCCTCACTCATCACCAGGAGTATCTTGCGTAGGCTCTCGGTCTGTGTGGAGCTACCAGGCGAGAAGCGATCCGAAGACACCTTCGTGAGCCCCTCTACGATAGTGGCAACCTTATCCCCGAAGCGCTTCCGGATATCTGCTGTTGTGTAGTCGGTGTCCTCTACAACATCGTGCAGGAGAGCGCACACTATAGAGGTAGAGCCTAGCCCCATCTCACTGCAGACAATCTGAGCAACGGCGATAGGGTGTAGGATATAGGGCTCTCCACTGCGACGCCTTACACCTGCATGGGCTATACGTGCTAGGGTGAAAGCACGCTCGATAACCTCCACTTTACGTCTGTGGTTGCTATTGAGGTAAGCATTTATTAGCCGTTGGTAGGCTGCCTCTATCGTGGCTTCTTCCTCGGGCGAAAAGGCAGGGGTGTATCTATCTATTGTCATAATACGCTCTGAGTTTTATGCTCATCTTGGCATACGTGCTACAGCTGTGCATAGCGCTACCGTACTGTCTTTGAGCCATATTTATATGTTTTCCTATGGGTAATCCCAATGCTAATGTACATCTGTATGCTCGTGTATCTACTACTGTACACCAGCCACTGTACTACCGCATTAAGACTTACCTACAAAGATAGGCATTAGCAGCTAGATATGGCATATGTCGTATATATTGCAGGGTTTACTATCTAGGGCTATACTCCTGATAGCCCTATCAGACGACAAAACTTGCAGCTATAGGGACAAAATCCTATATGACTACAGCACGGGGCATATCTACAAACTAAGCTCCTCGGTTAGTGCTTGACTATTCGCACTCCCGAGCGTTAGTAGTGGGATAGACAGATTGGGCTCTATGTGCTGCCAGGTGGACGCTCAGTTGTACCGATATAAACGAAACGTTGTACCAGTACAAAATGTAGATTGTGTGGGTACAGTTCCTAGCAGATGTAGGTTGTACAGTCAAATGCAATTCTTTGATGCCATTGCACAGCCCTTGTTAGAGACTGTAGAAGGCGTGGAGGATAGGTATCCTACCAATAGCTTTTGCCACCCTCTATAGAGTGTCCTGTCTGTACCAAAACGAAGGGCTGAAAATTTTAGTACTGCAAAAATCACGGCCTTAATACGCAAGCAGGAGTGTACCTCTAGTGTACACTCCTGCTTAGTCAATGTCTAAGGCTAAGAGCTACCTCTACAGCTGCATTAGTAGATAGCATGTGTAGCCAATATAACTAGCTAGTAGGATGCCTCCCTCTATACGGGTAATCTTGCGGTCCCCAAAGAATACAGCCAAGAAATACAGCATAACAGCCGCTGCGATCATAGAGCCAAAGTCGAAGGCCGTTAGAGCGCCTAGACCAATAGGCGTAATACTAGCCGTGAGTCCGAGGATAAGAAAGATATTGAAGATATTACTACCTACGACATTGCCGACTGCCATCTCCTGCTCGCCCTTGAGCGCGGCAGCAATGCTAGTGGCAAGCTCTGGTAGAGAGGTGCCTGCAGCCACAATAGTAAGACCTATAACGGCCTCACTAACGCCAAAGCCCTTGGCTATACTAGAGGCGGCATTGACGAAGAGGTCGCCACCATAAACAAGTGCAGCCAATCCTCCGGCAATGAAAAGTAGGAGCATCCATATTGGTTTCTTGCTAGGAGCCTCCTCGGCAACCTCTTTGGCAGGAGCCTCAATGGTAGGGGCTGGTACATCGCTGGGCTTGCTAATGGCGATAGTATATGCCAAGAAGATAGAGAAAAAGCCCAGCAACACGAGCCCTTCGCTACGGCTAATAACATTCTCCTGGCTAGGTAGACCACTCAGCAGGTTATCGAAAATCATCACCGTAAGCACGACAGAGGCGAGTATCATTAGGGGGATCTCTTTGCGAATTGTGCTTTTGGTAATGCTGAGCGGAGCTATAAGTGCAGTAATACCAGCAATGCCAAAGACATTGAAGAGATTGCTACCCACTACGTTCCCAAGAGATATGTCTGAGCTACCGGCAAGTGCTGAGGTAAGGCTCACCACAAGCTCGGGTGCTGAGGTGCCGAAGGCTACGACCGTTAGCCCTACCATAAGTGGACTAAGGCCGAAACGACGAGCTAGAGCCGCAGCTCCGTCTGTGAGGAAGTTAGCACCTGCTACAATGAGCGCAATGCCAACAATGAATAGTACGATGTCTAATAGCATACTGCTGTAATTGTAAATTATCTATTTATTGCTTATCTGTAAAATTATGGTGCAAAGGTACGCATAAAACAGGACTCTGAGAGGGAGGATACAAAATAGGAGCTAGCCCAGACTAGGGTAGCTCCTATCTCGTGTCATTGGGTTACCGTATTAAGATAACTTGGTAATACGGGCGCCTAGAGCATTGAGGCGTTCAGCGATATTTTGGTAGCCACGGTCTATTTGCTCAGCATTATGTATAACGCTGGTTCCCTCTGCACTCATAGCTGCTATTAGCAGAGCAATACCAGCTCTGATGTCGGGCGAAGACATTGTGGCTGCTCTGAGGCGCTGTCTCTTGCCCAAGCCAATAACTGTAGCACGGTGTGGGTCGCAGAGCATAATCTGCGCCCCCATGTCTATGAGCTTATCCACGAAGAAGAGGCGGCTCTCGAACATCTTCTGATGAATGAGTACACAGCCCTTAGCCTGCGTAGCTACCACCAAGAATACGCTCAATAGGTCGGGTGTAAGCCCAGGCCAGGGAGCATCGGCTACAGTGAGGATAGATCCGTCCATAAAAGTGTCTATCTCGTAGCTCTCATGCCGGGGGATATAGAGGTCGTCTCCACGCTCTTCGATGGTAATACCGAGACGACGGAAGGCATTGGGTATAATGCCAAGGTCAGGGATGCTGCAGTTTTTGATGGTGAGCTCGCTAGCTGTCATAGCTGCCATGCCTATGAAGCTCCCAATCTCAATCATGTCGGGGAGAATACGGTGCTCTGTGCCTCCTAGCTGATCGACACCCTGTATAACGAGGCGGTTAGATCCAATGCCGTCAATCTTGGCTCCCATACGTACAAGCATCTTACTTAGCTGCTGTAGGTATGGCTCACATGCCGCATTGTAGATGATTGTTTCCCCCTCGGCCAGTACGGCTGCCATCAGGATGTTGGCTGTACCAGTAACTGATGCTTCGTCTAGTAGCATATACTTGCCTTTGAGACCCTCAGTCGCTCGCAGGATATAGGCTTCCTTCTCTGGGGCATAGTCGCAGCTAGCCCCGAGCTCCATAAAGCCAATGAGGTGTGTATCTAGCTTACGGCGACCAATCTTATCTCCGCCTGGCTTGGGGAATACACCGAAGCCAAAGCGACCAAGTAGGGCGCCTACGGTCATGATAGAGCCACGTAGGGCGCGACTACGCTGTAGGAACTGCTCGCTCTCTAGGTACTCCAGATTGAGTTCGTCTGCTTGGAAGGTATAGCTTCCCTCTTGGTCTAGACGCTCGACTTTCACACCCATCTGGCGCAGGAGGTCTATCAGATTGTTTACATCAAGGATGTTGGGGACGTTGTGTAGGGTTACACGCTCGGGTGTCAGCAAGACGGCTGAAACGATTTGTAGAGCTTCGTTCTTGGCTCCCTGTGGTGTAATCTCGCCATTGAGGCTATAACCGCCCTCGATAACGTATGATGCCATTAGTGTATGTTTGTATTATTTGCGTTTTTGTCCTTTGTTATTGTTTTTGCCTGCCCCCTTAGCTGGTGCTTTCCCTGGTAGCTTGACGCGCTGTTTTCCCCCCTTGTCTATGCTGTTGGGGTTGATAATGAGGCGACAGTTTTCCGGCGTTAGCATAATTTCGCCTTTGCTTAGCTCAAAGAGATCTTTGAATATCTTGATGTCATCTACAACCTCGCTGTTCCAAGTCATATAGCCACGCTTCATCTGCAGGGCAATGAAATACTCTAGCTCTGCGCGCTCTCGGCTCATGGGCATCTGGGCAACCTTCTCTATCATGCCAGTGATGTGATGCCCGTAATAACGGAAGCGGATGTGATGCTCGGTATAAGGGGGCTTAGTAACAGGTTCGTTGAGGCGCTCCTCGGTAAGGGTTCCTTCGGGATAATCAATATCAAGTTTGAAGCCCGAGATTAGAGCTAAGTGGTCCCAATAGACCTGCTCTCCGTTAGGTGTTTCCGCAAGCTCGGGGACTAGCCCACGCATCGTTTTGATGATGCTATGGGCTAGTCTATTGCGTCGCTCTCTATCAGGTAGAGCCACAACGAAGTCTACCATCTTCTGTATATGGCGACCATATTCGGGGACTCTGATAGCATCGAGCCTATTGTTGTACTTCATACTAGAGGCGAGACTTGATAGCTGCTGTCTGTTCTTCGTAGCCAGGCTTCTCAAGGAGCGCAAACATATTACCCTTGTAAGCCTCTACTCCTGGTTGGTTAAAAGGATTTACCCCGAGCATGTAGCCGCTAATACCTACGGCCTTCTCAAAGAAGTAAAAAAGCTGACCAATGTAGTACTCATTGAGGGCTGGCATAACGATACGTATATTGGGGACGCCTCCATCGATATGGGCCATACGTGTGCCTAGCTCAGCCATCTTATTTACCTCATCTACGCGTTTCCCCGCTAGGAAGTTAAGGCCATCGAGGTTATCGTTGTCTCTAGGGATTCGTAGCTCAGTGTCGGCACGCTCGATAGATATAACGGTCTCGAAGATGCTACGCTCACCCTCCTGAATCCACTGGCCCATAGAGTGCAGATCAGCAGAGAGGTCTACGGCTGCATTGAAGATACCTTTATGCTCCTTACCTTCACTTTCTCCGTATAGTTGCTTCCACCACTCGGCGATGTAGTGCATCTTAGGGTGATAGTTGGCTACTATCTCTATCTTTTTCCCTGCTTGGTAGAGGGCATTACGAGCCACTGCGTACTGAGCCGAAATGTTCTCCTTTATCTCTGCTTGTATACCGACGGCTAAGCTCATATCCTTGGCGCCGCGTACAAGCTCACGTACGTTGATACCAGCTACGGCCAATGGCAGTAGTCCTACGGGAGTAAGGACCGAGAAGCGCCCTCCGATGTCATCGGGAATTACGAAGGTTTCGTACCCTTCGCTCGTGGCTAGACTACGTAGTGCACCTTTGGCTCTGTCGGTAACGGCCACGATGCGCTGGCGTGCTTCTTCCTTGCCGACCTGAGCTTCTAGCTGAGCCTTGAGTATGCGGAAGGCGATAGCTGGCTCCGTTGTCGTGCCACTTTTTGAGATATTGATAATCCCGAAGTTCTTATCTCTGAGGAAAGCACTCAGCTCGCTAAGGTAGTCCTCGCCAATGTTGTGCCCAGCGTATATTAGGATGGGGTTATTGTGCTTGTCCTGTAGCCATTCGAAGCTATTGGTTAGTGCTTCCTGTACTGCACGTACTCCTAGATAGCTACCACCGATGCCGATGCTAACTACGTAATCACACTTACTACGTAGCGTCTGAGCTACTCGCTCTATGTTGGCAAAATCGCTTTCGCTAATTTCGTTAGGAAGGTTCACCCAGCCAAGGAAGTCGTTACCTGCGCCAGTGCCCTCGTGGAGCATAGTATTGTATTCGCTACTCTTTGCCCATAGACTCTCTACTACGGTCGAGTCTACGAAGCTCTGTATACCGCTAAGGTCTAGCTTAATTCTTTCCATATATCTGATTGTTTTATTCTCTTAGTTATTTGAACTGTTTACTCAGCCGCTCTATTGCTTCCTCTGGCGCTAAGCCTTTGTAGAGCATCTCATAGACTGTGCGAGCGATAGGCATATGCACACCATACTGTTGGTTTACGGCATAGATACACTTACATCCATAGTAGCCCTCAGCAACCATATTCATCTCTACTTGTGCAGCCTTTACCGTATAGCCTTTGCCAATCATAGTGCCGAAAGTCCGGTTGCGGCTGTGAGTGCTATAGGCTGTAACAAGTAGGTCGCCTAGGTACACACTCTCGGTAACATTCCGTTTAAGTAGGTGTACAACACCAACGAAGCTACTCATCTCAGCGATAGCGTTGCTGATAAGCACACTCTGGAAGTTATCCCCTCTATTGAGTCCATTACATATCCCTGCAGCAATAGCGTATATATTTTTGAGGACAGAGGCGTACTCTATACCTACGACATCTCGGCTAGTACTACAGTGGACATAGCGGTTAGTCAAGGTGCGACTCATAGCCTCGGCCTTGCTGATGTCGAAGCATCCGACCGTAAGGTAGGACCGTCTCTCCTGTGCTATCTCCTCGGCATGACAAGGACCTGATACAACGCCAATCTGCTCGCGTGGCAAGCCTTTCTCTCTCTGGAGGTATTCGCTAATGAGAAGATTGTCGTCTGGGACCATACCCTTGATAGCATTGATTACTAGCTTGCCACGCAGCACGGAGTTACGCATGCGCTTGAGGTAGCTCTTGACGTAAGGGGAGGGGACGGCTAGAATGACTGTATCGCAGGAGCGCAAGAAGTCGTTGACGTTACTTTCCTCAAAAAAGTCTATACGCCCGAGGTCAAACGTAACATCTGATAGATAGGTAGGATTGTGGCCACGTTGGCGAAATTCTCGTACGTGGTTGGCAGTACGTAGACACCAGCTGATGCGGTCTTGTGTTTCTAGCACAATCTTCGCAAGGGCTGTGGCCCACGTTCCACCTCCGACAATACCTATCTTACCGGGTATATTCATTCCGTGTACTGCTTATGCAAGCCAAGCTTGCACCTCTTCCAGCTTAAGGTTAGGAAGCTCCTCAAGCTTGTACTTCTTCTTAATATCCTGCAGTGCCTGGTGCATACGCCCAGGCTTTTCCTCACTACGCATAGCCTCTACGGTTAGATAGCCAGCTTTATGTAGGAGTGGAACCCAATCACTAGGCACGCCATAGGCTGCGAAAGCCTCAGCCTTGTCTCGTGCTGCTACTTTCTCAGGGCGCATCTGAGGGAAGAATAGAACTTCTTGGATACTCTCTTGCCCTGTAAGGAGCATCACGAGGCGGTCCATACCAATACCCATACCACTTGTTGGCGGCATACCATACTCGAGGGCTCTTAGGAAGTCGTGGTCGATGAACATAGCCTCATCATCGCCCTTCTCACTCAGACGGAGCTGCTCCTCGAAGCGCTCGCGCTGGTCAATTGGGTCATTCAGCTCGCTATAGGCATTGGCGAGCTCCTTGCCATTGACCATAAGCTCGAAGCGCTCAGTAAGGCGAGGGTTACTACGGTGCTCCTTAGTCAGTGGAGACATCTCCTTGGGATAGTCCGTGATGAATGTGGGCTGGATGTAGTTTCCTTCGCACTTCTCACCGAAGATCTCATCTATCAGCTTCCCTACGCCCATAGTCTCGTTGGTCTCGATGCCGAGCTGCTGACATGTAGCGCGTAGCTCGGCCTCATTCATCTCACTGATATCAATACCTGTGTGTTCCTTGATGGCCTCGAACATGCTAATACGCTTGTACGGAGCTTTGAAGTCAATCATACGGCCGCCTACCTCTACCTGAGTCGTGCCTAGTACTTGGATGCAAATATGCTCTAGCATTTGCTCCGTGAAGTCCATCATCCAGTTGTAGTCCTTATAGGCTACGTATATCTCCATAGCCGTGAACTCAGGATTATGCGTGCGGTCCATACCTTCGTTGCGGAAGTTACGGCTGAACTCATATACCCCGTCAAAACCTCCGACGATCAGGCGCTTGAGGTAGAGCTCGTTGGCGATACGCATATAGAGAGGAATATCGAGCGCATTGTGATGCGTGATGAAGGGGCGAGCTGCAGCACCACCGGGTATTGGCTGTAGCACTGGTGTGTCTACCTCTAGGTAGCCACGCTCATTAAAGAAGCCACGCATAGCGTTGAATATCTTGGTACGCTTGACGAAGATTTCTTTTACCTGAGCGTTTACTGCTAGGTCTACATAACGCATTCGGTAGCGTAGCTCGGGGTCTGTAAAGGCATCGAATACTTGTCCGTCCTTTTCTTTAACGATAGGTAGTGGGCGTAGGCTCTTGGCGAGGAATACTATTTCGTCCGCATGAATACTTATCTCTCCCATTTGTGTACGGAAGACGTAGCCCTTGACTCCTATAAAGTCTCCGAAGTCGAGGAGCTTTTTGATAAGCGTATTATATACTGTCTTGTCTTCTCCGGGGCATAGCTCGTCTCGACTGATGTAGATCTGGATACGTCCCTCGGCATCTTGTAGCTCTAGGAAAGTCGCCTTACCCATGACACGTCTACCCATCACACGCCCAGCTAGGCTAACTTCGCGGCGTGGTGCATCATCTCTGAAGGAGGCTAGTACCTCTGTGCTATATGCTGTAACCTCATACTCTTCTGCGGGGTAAGGGTTGATACCAATATTCTTAAGCTCTTGTAGGCTTTGTCTTCTGACAATCTCTTGTTCGCTAAGTTCTAGGATATTCATATTTGTATGTAAACACCGAGCATACCATCGGCATCCTCTGATTCGTATCAAGTGCTTGAGGGCATCTAACGCTATAGATGTATTATGCCCAATAGCTCTACAAAGATAACAATTATATAAGGATATTTTGTTTTTAGTCTTGATGGAGCATGGCTGATCTAGCCTCTATCGGAGGCCCAGATGCTATTATCTGTCGAGGTCCTTTGTCTAAGGTGTCGAAAATCTTTGTATCTTTGCCTCCGCAAACAGTCGTTTGCTATTGAGGAGAGGTGCTCGAGTGGTTGAAGAGGCACGCCTGGAAAGTGTGTAAACGCCAAAAGCGTTTCGCGGGTTCGAATCCCGCCCCCTCCGCAGAGATATTTACAGAGAAAGAGAGGGACTAGACGCTATCCAAGTCTAGTCCCTCGTTTTATATGCTTAGTGTGCCTTATAGGGCACCCCAGCCCCCTCGTATAATATACGCCTTGCAGCGATATCTCGTTGGTGGGCAAGTCCGAATGCTGATAACCAATACAGAGAGTGCATATTAGACTTGTGCTCTTGCTAGGGTGCTAGTGGCCTATTTGTTGGCAATGTAGGTCTTTGCTTCGGTAGACACATCTGCTATGCTATCTATTATCTATGGGCATTCTGCCCCGCAGTCTGTACTGCTTCCTGCCCCGGGAAAAGCTTATCTATGATGATGGCGATTGCTCCATCTCCCGTTACATTGCAGGCTGTTCCGAAACTATCCATAGCGATATATAAGGCTATCATTAGAGCTTGGGTGGACTCATCAAAGCCTAGTATGGACTGCAAAATACCGAGGCAAGCCATAATAGCTCCACCTGGTACCCCTGGGGCTGCCACCATCGTGATACCGAGCATACAGATAAAGCCTGCATACTGTGCGAAGTCTATCGGTAGCCCCATCATCATCATTAGGGCCAAAGAGCAGCATACTATCTTGAGGGTGCTGCCCGAGAGATGTATGGTTGCGCATAGTGGTACCACAAAGCCTGCTACGCCTGGTGATACCCCATTCCTACGTGTTTGCTCTATTGTAACGGGGATAGTAGCTGCTGAGGATTGTGTCCCTAATGCCGTGAAGTAGGCTGGTAGCATATTGGATAGCAACGTGATAGGGTTGCGTCTTGCTACTAGGCCTGCTACTGTAAACTGTAGGAGCAGTAGTAAGATATGTAGAGCAAAGATTACTCCAATAATTTTGATGAAAACAACGAGAATACCAAATACTTGCCCCGTATGCGTCATTCCTAAGAAGATGCCAAATATATAGAGAGGGAGCAAAGGGATGATAACGGAGGCTATAAGTTTGGTAATAATTTGCTCGAAGTCTCGAGCTATTGAGCGCAGGGCATTAGACTCTAGGTTAGCCATGCCTAGGCCTAAGATGAATGCCAGTATAAGAGCTGTCATCACTCCCATAATAGGAGGTGCGGATACAGAGAAATAGGGATCAACACCTGTATTGACCAAAGTGGAGCTATTCAGAGCAGTCGGGTCTATAAGGCTCGGGAAGGTTAGCATGCTGGTTCCGTAGGCTAGAAATCCGGAGAGGAGAGTGGCTCCATAGGCGATACCGACAGTAGTCAGTAGCATGCGCCCCGCACTTTTGCCTATATCTGCGATAGCTACGCTCACTAGCGCTAGGATAATTAGGGGGATAGAGAATCCGAGGAGCTCACTAAAGAGCCCATTGAGGGTGGCGAAGATGCGGACAATACTTTCGGGTAAAAAGCCTCCTAGCGCAACACCCAGGGCGATGGCTATGACAATGCGTGCCAAAAGCGGAATGTGTAGTTTACTCATACTAATAAAGTCGGATAACAATGATATGGAGATGAGATTTTGGTCTGCTATCTAATGGCACTAAGTGCCTAGGGCGAGCAATAGGTCGGCTACAACGAAGTTGCTACCGCCGACGAAGATGAGGTCGTTGGGCTCAGCCTCGGCACGTGCTACTGCTAGAGCCTCAGCAACGCTCGGATGGGTGCTACCCCTAAGGCCTAATGTGCCCGCTAGAGCTGTTAGCTCCTCTGCCGGTAGGGCTCGCGAGACGCTTGCCTGTGTGAAGTAATAGCGATAAGCACTGCGTGGGAAAAGCTCTAGTACGGCGCGGACGTCCTTGTCGCTAGCCATGCCGAGGATGATATGTACCTCACGATAGTCCTGACGCTCTAGCTCTAGCTGTCGGATGATGGTAGCTATGCCGGCCACGTTGTGCCCTGTGTCGCATAGTAGGCGTGGGTGCTCTGCTAGAGTCTGCCAGCGCCCCTGTAGTCCGGTGAGCTCGACGACCTCGGCAAAGCCTTGTGCTATGTGTTCGTGTCCGATGCTGAGTTGTTGCTCGATGACCGAGAGCGTGGCGAGGATGGTGCGGGTATTCTCTATCTGCGCCTCGCCACGTAGGCCGCCTATGATGTTGCCATAGCAGGTGTCGTAGCTTAGTTTGCCAGAGCTTAGGCGCGTGTAGCTGTCTAGGAGCTTGGTATCCTCAGCGAAGGTAATAGGGGCCGACAGCTCGGTAGCACGCTCAGCGAAGACGCGTCGCACCTCTGCATCCTCGGCCTGTCCTATTATAATAGGCGTATTAGGCTTGATGATGCCTGCTTTCTCTCGGGCAATCTCTGGCAGCGTAGAGCCAAGATACTGCGTGTGGTCTAGGCTGATGTTGGTAATCACAGAGCAGAGTGGGCTGATGATATTAGTGGAGTCTAGTCGCCCCCCTAGGCCTACCTCTATGATGGCTACATCTACTTTTTGCTCTGCGAAGTAACATAGCGCCATCATAGAGCTGAGTTCGAAGAAGGATGGACTAAACTGATCGACCAAATCTCGGCACTGGGCGGTGAAGCGACAGACATAGTCCTCGCTAATCATCTCGCCATTGACCCGAATACGCTCACGAAAGTCTACGAGGTGGGGGGATGTAAATAGCCCCACGCTATAGCCTGCGCACTGCAATACGGCGGCTAGGGTATGCGAGGTACTCCCCTTGCCATTGGTGCCGCCTACATGGATGCACTGGTACTTCCTGTGGGGATGCCCGTAATACGCATCCAGGGCTTGCATAGTGGCAAGCCCTGGCTTATAAGCTGCCCCGCCAACATGCTGGTAGACGGGCGTAGCAGTGAATAGATAGTCGATAGCCTCTTGGTAGGTCATCGTAGTGTCGGTGCTAGAGTTGTGCTACTAAATCTCCTTGATATAGGCGCGGCGGGTTTTGTGGTGTACACGCTCGAAGTAGTTCCACTGCATCTGTACGGCAGCGTTGGTCTCTAGCTCGGGGTTACTCTCGGCGTACTTGATGCCTGCCTTCTGGAAGACGGGGATTAGGTCATCGAAGAGTAGGGCATTGACACCCTTATTCTGGTATTCGGGGATAACGCCGATGAGGTATAGGTCTACGACGGGGTTGCCCTTCATGTATAGGTCCTTAGCGAGGTGGAACCAGCCGAAGGGATACATCTTACCCTTGGCCTTCTGTAGGGCACGACTGAGGTTGGGGATAGTGATGGCGAAAGCCACTACCTTGTCATCCGACTCGCGTACGATGAGCGTTACGAAGTCTAGATGTATCATCGGTATGTACTGCTTGACGTAGTAGTCAATCTGCTCCTTGCTAAGCTCGGAGAAGCCGTATAGTACCGAATAGGCTTGGTTGAGCGTTTCGAAGATACGGTGCGCATAAGGCTCTACCTCTTTGCGGGTACGGAACTTCACGGTCTTGAGTCCGTACTTCTGTCGTACGATGTTGCTGATACGCTGATGCTTCTCGGGGATAGCATCG
>JAXFXP010000165.1:0-3952 GCA_034091595.1 Porphyromonas sp. | reverse complement strand
CAAACATATGTTGCAAGGGCGATGAATAGGATGTCACACAATCTATATTTACAGCGGCCTAATACGCGTGGATCTGGGATAGTCTCGAAGTATTTCATGCTTACAAAGATAGCGCTTGTATTTTGATGCGGTTGCCCTGCTTAGCCTGTGGATTACACTTATAGGAGAATGCTAGGGATATGAGTAAGCTCGGAGAGCCGCACATGGCTTACTACCGTAGAGTGAGTACTACGCCTTGGTGTCGTATCTGCTGCTCGGGAGTATACACTCTTGTCGATTACCTATATTTGTATCTCTAATCGAACTATAGGCTGCTAAGGGCCTTTAGAGTAGCAGAGACTTATTATATATAAATATGAATATCCTACAGCGAATAGGGGCAGACCTTCGGGAGCGCTTCAACCTCCTGCCCGATAAGGACAACGAAGCAACGATCATAGAGAGCATACGAGAGAATGTCGAGATCAAGGGCGTGCGCGTCTGGATACTTATATGCGCAATATTCACAGCTTCGCTAGGCCTCAATGTAAACTCTACGGCGGTTGTCATCGGAGCAATGCTTATCTCGCCCCTGATGGACCCTATCGTAGGTCTTGGCCTGGGGCTTGGTATCTATGACCTCGACCTCGTGCGCAAGTCTCTACGTAGCCTCCTGGCGATGACTCTAATCAGTGTAATCACAGCTACTCTGTACTTTACGCTCTCGCCCCTGAGCCTCCTACAGAGCGAGCTACTGGCACGCACACAGCCGACTATCTACGATGTGCTTATTGCCTTCGTGGGTGGGATAGCAGGCATCCTGGCCAACGCTAGCCGCTTCAAGGGGAACATCCTTATGGGTGTGGCCATTGCCACGGCGCTGATGCCTCCTCTGTGTACAGCGGGCTATGGCCTGTCGCAGGGCAATATGAGCTATTTCTTCGGGGCTAGCTATCTCTTTACGATCAATGCCACCTTCATAGCACTCTCTACTCTGATCGTCGTGCGCTTGATGCACTTCTCGCCCGTGCGCTTTGTCAGCACTGAGCGCGAGCGTCACATACGTCATCTGATGATCGCCATTACACTGGGTGTGGCCATCCCGAGCGTCTACTCAGGCTTCCTCTTGGTACGTGAGAGTATTAGTGAGGATGCTGCCAATCGCTTCGTGCGCGACCATCTCAATACGGGCGACCGACAGGCGCTCGACCATACGCTGAGCCATAGAGATAGCCTATTTGTCTTAGAGGTACCTCTCATCGGGCGCTACGTAGACAGCCTACAGCACGATAGCCTACAGCGTGTGATGCAGAGCTACTACGGCCTAGGCGAGGCTCGTCTGGTACTGCGTCAGAGCTTCGCTAGTAGGCAGGATAGTGCCGACCTAGAGCTCGGCAAGCGCTTTATTAGCCGAGATCTCTATCAGCGTCAGGAGGCCCTGCTGGCGCATCAAGAGCACGAGCGAGACTCCCTAATGCACGAGCTACAGCAGCTACACCACCAGGAGGAGGAGCTGCGCCAGATAGAGCGTGAGTTCGTAGCCCTAGTCCCCGAGCTGACATCGCCCCGATTGGTCGGGAGCGAGGTCGAGGGGCGGCGTGTCGTGCTGGTGCTCTATGCCGAGGGGGCTGCTCCAGAGGGGGCCGAGGCCGAGCGTATCGCCTCGTGGCTATCGGCACGCCTAGGCGAAGTTTCGCTGCGCTATGTGAAGTTGTAATATCCGATAAGTCTTATTGCGTCTGTCTATCAAATAGGCTGAAATATAAGCTCTAACTTTGCGTTATATAACTTGATTATAAACAAATAAATGTGCAATAAATAAATGAACAAACTACTCGTAACCTACCTCGAGATTGCCGCCTCGCTACAGGGGCTCGGATACAAGCTTATCCGCGTGGCCATCCTCATCATCTTCTTCTGGATTGGCATCCTCAAGTTCGCCAACTACGAGGCCAACGGCATCGTCAAGTTCGTGGCTAATAGCCCCTTTATGAGCTTTATGATGAAGAACGCCAGCAACGACGTTACCCACCCCGAGACCGGCAAGGTAGTCAAGGAATACAAGCTCTACGAAGTGCCCGAGGGCAAGTACGACCCCGTAAAGAGCCAGTGGCATGTAGACAACTGGACCTACACCTTCTCGCACGGCCTAGGTATCCTCATCTGCACGATTGGCATCCTCGTATTCCTCGGTATGTTTAATCCCTACCTCGGCATCGTAGGCGAGACGCTGTGTATCATCATGACCATCGGCACGCTCTCCTTTATGGTTACTACGCCCGAGGTATGGGTATCGGCTACGCCCGAGGCCCTTGCCGCTGGCGAGGTGGCCAATGGCTTCCCTTATCTAGGCGTGGCGGGCCGTCTAGTGGTCAAGGATACGGCTATCCTAGCAGGTGCTGTAGTGCTACTTAGCCAGAGCGCCCGTGAGCTACTAGCACGTCTCAAGAAAGAGACCGCATAACGGTCTCCAAGATGACAAGCGTAGCTTGTTATTTTGCTAGACTTTGGAGAATGCGGTAATCGCAAGGCATTGAGACTGAGGACGACGGGAGTTTACTCCTGTAAATGACCAAGTCCGAATGTCGAAAATAACGAAGCGAGTGCCGTATTATGCAATAGTCTCAAGAAGTAAGCCCTCGGGGGGACAAAACTATTCCCAAGCGAATAAGGTTAATAGGATGGGGGAGGCTCTGGATGAGTCTCCCCCATCTCTCTAAGGTCTACAATTGACGGAGGCCAACAAAGACAAATAACAAGCAGATAATAGACGATATGAAAGTGATTTATGTGTGGGATGCCCTCTGTGGCTGGTGCTATGGCTTCGGCACGGTGCTGGAGGCCTTCGTAGCTCGGCACCCCGAGCTAGAGCTGGAGCTGGTATCGGGAGGTCTTATCCCGACAGAGATGCTGACCGTCAAGGCGCACCCCTATATCCCCGAGGCGAATCAGCGTATTACTAATACCTACGGCGTGCGTTTCGGCTCGGCCTACGAGCAGGCGATACGTGGCAAGGGGCTGCGTGTCAGCTCTTTCCATACGGCCTGGGCCTTCGGACTACTGCGTAAGCAACTGCCCAAGGCGCAGCACCTCGCCCTCGCTAAGGCGATGCAGACGGCTATGTATGCCGAGGGGCGTTCGCTCTCGGAGCTCGATACCTATCGGCCGATACTGCGCGAGTTCGGTCTCTCCGAGACACTCCTCCTGCCCGAGCTAGGCAAAGCCCTGCGCAAAGACGATACTATGCACCCCGACTTCTCTAGGGCGCGCGAGCTAGAGGCCGAGGTCTATCCGACCCTACTGCTAGAGCACCAAGGTGAGCTGTACCTGCTCAGCGAGGGGGCTGCCCTAGCCGAGGAGGTGGAGCTGAGGTATCAGCAGATAATCGCAGACTAATCTTGGCGGGCTCTACGCGCTCCACGATATAAGTAAATAATAGCCGAGGGGCGACTCATCACGAGTCGCCCCTCGGCTATTTTATGAGGTCTCTATTCGTTGGTTTTGGCCTGACGCTTAGCCTCAGCCTTTTGGGCATTGGCCCGCTTGCGGAGGTATAGCCATATGCCCGTGATGGGGAAGCTAGCACCCATCAGGCAGACAACGAAGTAGAGGATGCGTGTGAATAGCCCACCGACTACGCCCGTGTGTAGCGAATATATCCATCCGCGTGCCTTGTTGGCCTCGGAGGCGTCTTCGTAGCGCTCTACGCTCTTGATGGCACCTGTCTGCTTGTCGAGCTTGTAGTTGTCGGCAGCACGCACGTTGCCGTAGTTGCCTGGGCGTCCGACACTGGCCTTGCCGAGCTCTAGGCGGATGTACTTGTAGTCGCTATGCTGGCTGGCTACGGCGCTATAGGCCGCGTCCCAGGCGAAAGGCTCTGGGGCGTCCTGAGACTTGTCCTTGCCCTCTCCCTTTTTGTCGCCCTTGGGGGCTTCCTGAGGCGTCTCTATCCCGAGGATAGCGTACAGGCCAC
>JAXFXP010000164.1:0-5383 GCA_034091595.1 Porphyromonas sp. | reverse complement strand
TGTGCATGGCAGGCGCATAGGGCACTGAGAAATTAATCACGGCATTGGCACCACCCTTGTAGAAAACGACCTGCTCATTGCCATATACGTCATCACCTTGGTAGTCATAAGCCTTGCCCCACTTTTCGCCACCTTGGTAACGTAGTACTGGCGTTACACGGAGCTTACCCTTGCGAGGGAAACTCTTAGAGGGGAAGGCTATGCTTATCTTAGCTGGTACAGCGTCACCACGTACTTCCAATGTGCCTGGGTCTACAGTAACTTGACTCTGGGTGAGCTTAAACTTGCCCCCACAGCTTGCTAGCACGAGCGCAGTGGCCCCAGCGACAACAAGCGTCTTAATCATATTTTGCTTCATAAATAGGGTGTTATATGTTTGACTTCTGTTTCCGGATATAGGTATAGCCTAGGAGCAATACCCCCAAGAGGAGTAATGCCTGCGCTATATAAGATATGAGTTCGGTAGTATGCACGCTCTCAGGATCGAAGGTCATCTCTAGCTGATGCTTACCAGCAGGGATAACCGCAGCACGTAGCAGGTAGTTAGCACGCTTCAGCTCTACAGGCTTGCCATCTACGAGTAGCTTCCAGCCGTGTGGATAGTAGATTTCGCTAAAGACGAGCAAGGCCTCACGCTCTGCTGCAACCTCATATTTGGCACGATTGGGCTTGTACTCCGTAAGGCGAACACTACCTCTACTCTGCTCAGGCTGGTCCTCTATAGACAACGAGTCCGTAGCCTCCACTGGCATGGGCTGCCCCGTAGCGCCAGCTATATTTTGGTCTTTATTGACCACGGCCTGCTTACGCAGATTCAGCTGCTTGAGAGCATTCATCTCTTCCTGAGCCGTTGATACTGCTACGACCTTATCGAGGTCAACAAACCAAGCTGCGCCCATAGCCCCACCGTTGTACTGGCTCATCAATTGTCCGTGTGGATCACGGGTGATGATGTAGCGCATATCCAGCATATCCAACACTTGCTGGTTCTGCTCGGCAATCTGATGCTCTATCACATCTTGATAACGGCTTAGCTTAGCCGCATGATAGCCACCTATCGAACGGTGAGAGTAGCTAGTGGTGGCATCATTGAAGGGGGACACAGACAGATTGAGTACTCTATAATGCAGATCTTTATCCTTTTTGATACGGAGGTCTACATCACTTACGGGGGTGGCCTGTGCCTGAATAGTAGCTAGATCAATAAACTTATCATCATTGAGGTAGCGTTTATCTACAGTCCATAGATCTAGTAGCGTAACGACAGTAAGCAGGGCTACCACTAGCTTCTGGCTCAACAATTCCTTAGCATAGGCATAGCACAGCCCCAGCGAAACGACCAGTACGGCGACACTACGCCAAGCATCAGCAGAAACGATACCAGAGCGAACGTCCTTGAGCGTTGCGATAATCTGTATGGCCCTAGGATCTGATAGATACTGACGGAACATCTCCGTCTCTTGATCGCTCATAAAATCGAAGAACATCCCAGGTACCAAAGCAATCAAGAAAGCCACTCCGAGAGTAGAAGCTAAGGATACCCCTAGCCCAAGGCGCTCACGCTGCAATACTTCACGAGGGCGCTGGATAAACTCGACGAGCGCTAAGATAGCTAATGTAGGGATCGTAAACTCGGCAATTACGAGTATAGAAGACACTGTGCGAAACTTGTTGTACATCGGGAAATAGTCGATAAACAAGTCGCTAAACCACATAAAATTATGCCCCCAGCCAAGGAAAAGTGAGAGGATAGTTACCCCGAGCAAAGCCCATTTGAGAGGCGTACGCACGATAAAAAGCGCTAGGACAGCTAGGAAGAGGACGAAAGCCCCGACATACACAGGCCCCGAGGTAAAGGGTTGATCGCCCCAATAGTGATTCATCCCAGCTACGACCTGCTTGGCCTCCTCATCCTTGACCTTATCTAGGACCTCGGGACTATTGCCTAGTGCCCCTGTAGCACCTCCATAGAGGTTTGGCACCAAGAACGTAAAAGTTTCGGCCTTACCATAGCTCCAGGCCGTAATGTATTCTTTATCAAGTCCCCCACCCTTACTGGCCTCGGCACCTGTGCCCGTAGTTGCGAGCGCAGAGCCTCCACGCATAGTCTCCTGCGTATACTGGTAGGTATGGTAGATATTAGACCCATTGATGCTAATAGAGATAACAGCCGCCACAAGCGTCGCCACGCTCGCCAGCATGAAGCGACGATACTCTTGTCTCCGTATAGCTTGATATAGATAACCTAGTACGATAGCTACAATCACAAAGGCGAAATAGTAGCTCATCTGCACGTGGTTGCTCATTAGCTGGAGGCTAGCGAAAAGGGCCGTAATTACCCCCCCTCGGAGGTAGCGCCCCTCGTAGCTGTAGATAATCCCAGCAATAGTCGGTGGGATGAAGGACAAGACCATAAGCTTCCAGATATGCCCTGCCTCAATCAGGATGATAAAGTAACTACTAAAAGCCCACATCAAGGCTCCCAGAAGGGCATAGCCACGCTCCACACGCAAGCTTCTCATAAAGATGTAGAAGCCTACGAGCATAGCAAAAAGCAACCAGCTATAGCTAGGTAGCATAGCGAAAGGCCACTGCAAGGTGCAGAAATCCTGTATAGCCTTTAGTACCCGCAGTGAAGGGTAACTAGGGGCAATCTGATACATAGGCATTCCCCCGAATAGACTGTTCGTCCAATAGGAGGTCTCGCCAGTAGCCTCATAATGGTCTCGTACATCCTGAGCGATGCCGCTAGCACCAGCGACATCATTCTGGAAGAGATCACGCCCATCGAGCACTGCCGGAGAGAAATAAACGAAAGACAGTGCTGCAAAAAACAAGACTATTAGAGCCGTAGGCCACGACTGACGTAGCCGAGCTTGCCAGCTCTGCCGTGCCGTAGAGGACTCTGCCTGTTGCCCGTTATTCATAATACGTTATATCTAATTAATCAGGGGAACACCCTGGAGTGTTTTGTCTTGCTACCCTAGAGCTAACGGTAAATCAGCGTACTCATACGCTCTGGGGCAAAGATCTCGCGCGCTATTGCCATTAGCTCGGAGAGCTGTAGCGCATCTATGCGCTCTAGGATACGCTCTCGAGGCTCTATATAACCGAGATGAAGGAAGGCTTTACCAGCATTGAGGAAGTAGTTCTCGTGCCCATCGCTAGCAACCGTCAACTGTCCCTTTAGCTGCCGCTTAGCAGCTACTAGCTCACGTTCGGTCAGCGCCCCAGCGGCCATACGCTCCAGCTGAGCCATAGCCAAAGCTATAGCCTCGGCCTCGTGCTCTGGCGAGCAGCCGAAATAAATAGCGACGAGGCCAGTATCAGAGTAGGACGTATAGTTACACTCCACCTGATAGACCAAGCCGGCCTGTTCTCTAAGGGACATATTAAGCCACGAACTCATCCCTGGGCCACCAAGGATATTTACGAGCAAATTCAGGCCCAAACGGCGCACGTCTGTCAGGGCATAGGCTCTAGCCCCGATCATCACATGGCTCTGGCTAGTATCTCGGCGGCGACGACGATGGCTTGGTTCTGAGCTTAGCTCCAGAGGGACATAGCTATGCTTATGGGGTACTGCCTCCTGCGTCCGAGGGAATAAGCCCTCGAGGTATTGGGCAAGGCCCTCGGCATCTACATCGCCCTGCACAAAGACGACCATGTTGTTGGGCCTATAGTGCTGCTGATAGAAACGACGCTCTTTCGCCTGAGTGAAGCTAGAGACGCTCCGCTCCGTACCCAGAATACCATGCCCTAGGGGGTGCCCTCGGAAAAGTATATCCTCAAACTCATCCCAGATAAGCTCGCTAGGGCTATCCTCGTAGCTGTGGATCTCGTCGATAACGACCGTTTGCTCTTTTCTCAGCTCCTCAGCATCGAAGCAACTGTGCTGTACGATGTCGCACATCAACTGCAGGGCACGGCGTACGTAGGTCTTCGGGCAAAGCGCATAAAGGATAGTCTCCTCCTTGCTCGTATAGGCATTCAGCTCACCGCCGACCTCTTCTAGACGTCGGATAATACGCTCAGAGCTACGCAGACGCGTACCCTTGAAGAGCATATGCTCAGTAAAATGCGCCAAGCCATATTCCCCTCTTCGCTCGTGCCGCGTACCTACTCCTATGGCCAGCCCGACATAGACGACGGGCGAGGCCAAAGGTAGGTGCACATAGCGCAGACCATTACCTAGTATATGGGTGTAGTACAAGTGCTCTGACTAGTAGTTTACTCGAAGTCTGGAACTAGCAACTTATAGCCGCGTCCGTGTACGTTCTTAATCTCTACAGATGGGTCTGCCGATAGCATACGGCGTAGCTTGGTAATGTATACATCCATACTACGCTGAGTAAAGGCATGATCAGGATCTGCTGCTGGCTCCGTAATACCCCAGATTACCTCTAGAGCATGCGGACGCTCCAGAGTTTCGTTGGCAAACTTACAGAGGAGCGATAGCAGCTCCGTCTCCTTGGTAGTCATACGCTGAGTATTCTCCCCTAGGGTGAGCGTCTGCATGCGTGTATTGAACACATAGCGTCCCAAGCGATATACCTCACGGATTTCCGTCTCAGGGCGATCTATCTTGCCAGCACGACGTAGAATGGCTTCTAGACGCAATAGGAGCTCGTCGAGGCTAAAGGGCTTAGCGATGTAGTCATCAGCCCCAGCACGTAGTCCCTCTAAGACATTCTCCTTCATGCTCATTGCGGTCAAAAACACAATGGGGACATGAGGGTTAACACGTCGGATCTCCTTAGCCACAGCATAGCCATCCATATGTGGCATCATCACGTCAAGGATGACAATATCGAACTTGTCTTCCTGAAACAGCTTCCATCCGTCACGCCCATCACCAGCCCAAGTTACCTTGTAGCCATTGTTTTGTAGTATCTCTACTAGGAGGCCAGCCAAGCTGGTCTCGTCCTCACAAACAAGGATTTTGATGTTTTCTACCATATTTCCTTATAACTATTATATCTAATTCTGATTTATATCTGTACCGAGCGTCGGCAGTATCAGCGTCATGCGCAGGCCACCTGTACTCTTGTTGGAGGCGTATATACGTCCACCAAACTGCTTTACAATGCTGTGTACATAAGCTAAGCCTAAGCCATGCCCTTTGACGTTGTGCTTAAGGCCCGTATGGACTCTATAGAAGCGTTCGAAAATCTTCTTAGTATCCTCCTCGGGGATACCGTGTCCATTGTCCTCTATCTCTATAACTAGCTCTCCGGCCTCATTATTACGGGTACGGAGTATTAGCTCCAGCGCACGGCTCTCGTCCCTATATTTCACGGCATTCTCTAGGAGGTTGTAGAGCACATTGGTCATGTGCGTTTCGCTCCCGAGGATCCAAGTGTTATCGGCTGTATGCTCCAGG
>JAXFXP010000163.1:0-9509 GCA_034091595.1 Porphyromonas sp. | reverse complement strand
TAGACCAGCAGGGGGCAGGCTCTGTATCGGAGAGAGCGACTTAATCTTCGTCGCCTTCGTCCTCGCTAGCTTGCATCGAGAGCATATCTAGGTATTCCTCCCAATCCTCGTCTTCCTCGCAGTGGATGTCGAGGGGCAAAGTCGGATAAGGTGCAAGTACCTCATTGAGTCGCTCCCCGAAAGTGGGCAGATGACGTGTGTACCATATCCAGTTTTTCTCCCCACCTCCGGTATAATTACCGGTTAGGATGGCGAGCTTATCGCGCTCCATCGCCTTACGTAGCAGGGGCTCTAGCTCGGCTATCAGCTCGGCATCCTGCTCGGAGGGCATACCCTCGTCATCGTGCTGATAGGGCCAGCGTATATCGACACGTACCTTGAGCTTACGGCTAAGGCGAAATTCCTCCAGTTCTAGTCGGCCTGTTACGAAGACTAGGCCTCCTCCCTCGGCCTCACTAAGGGCCGTAAACCATTTGTCTGATAGCTTCATTGCCTTAGTATTCTAATATTAATACTGCTCGTGGCGCTAGCTCGCTATTAGCATCTAGGCGCAAGGTCTTACCACTGATTACCTCGTGTGCTGTCGCCTTAGGCAGTAGCTCTGCCCAGTACTCCGCATCAATCTTGCGTGGACTATCCGAGCCATTCATAATGACCGTCACGTGCTTACCCTGGTACGAACGGCGATACATATAGATACCGTTACGTGGGTTCTGATGCTGTAGCGTTCCCTCGCTCACCACCTTATTACCCTGACGCCAGTGCAGTAGACGCTTGGCATAGTCGTAGGCACGCTGCTCATCGCTCGTGCGGTCCGTAAGGACGAAGTAGCTACGCTCATCGCCTGCCCAACCGCCGAGGAAGTCGGCACGTAGTGCGCCATCGCCATCCTTCTTGTCGGCATACATCAGTAGCTCGGTGCCGTAGTATATCTGAGGTATGCCACGTGTGGTCAAGAGGAAAGCCATCATCTGCTCGTAGCGACTACGCTTGTGGGCTTCCTCGCTATTCTTGGCAAAACGAGAGGTATCGTGGTTGTCGGGGAATATCAGCAGACTCTTGGGGTTGGGATATACGATATCCTGCGTAAGGTAGTCGTAAAGCTTGTGCAGGCCACCACCCCAGTCGCCTGTCTCCTCGTCGAAGGCACTCTGCATGTGTCCCATCAGCGGGAAGTCCATCACTGTAGGCAGTTCGGCATTGCGTGGCGCTGCTAGCTTGCTATCCTTCTGCCAATAAGAGATCAGAACATTGCTATTTAGCCAGGTCTCGCCCACGATATTGAAGCGGGGATACTCCCGTAGTACGGCACGACACCAGCGGCTCATCATATCGAAGTCTGCGTAGGGGTGCGTATCCTGACGTATGCCCTGTATGCCAGCATACTCGATCCACCATATACTATTCTGGATGAGATACTCGGCTACGTGCCTGTTCCGCTGATTGAAGTCTGGCATAGAGGCTACGAACCAGCCATCGATGGCCAAACGCTGAGCGTAACTAGTGCGATAGGGATCGCTCTGCGTGGCGGTATGGTAGGTCGTCTGCACGTACTTAGCATCGAAATTGAACCACTCCTTACTCGGCATATCTCGGTAGAGATAGTTCTCCGTCCCACAGTGGTTAAATATCATATCCATCACCACCTTAAGCCCTCGCTTATTGGCCTCAGCGACCAAACGACGGAAGGCCTCGTTACCCCCGAAGCGACGGTCTACCTGATAGTAGTCCGTAATGGCATAGCCGTGATAGGAGCCCGTCATATCGTTCTCCTGTACAGGATTCAGCCACAGAGCCGTAACGCCTAGGTCGGTGAAGTAGTCGAGCTTACGCTCAATACCTAGGAGGTCGCCCCCATGACGGGCGATGGCCTTAGCCCTATTGACAGTATCGAGCCTCATACCCTTGACGTGGTCATTCTTAGGGTCCCCGTTGGCGAAGCGGTCGGGCATAATCAGATACAGGACATCGCTAGAGTCGAAGCCCTGAATAGCCGAGGCATTAGCCTTACGGCTACGTAGCTCGTAGGGGATGCTGTGCGTCTTACCCTTGGGGTCTCTGAGCTTAATCTGCATCGTCTGAGCCTTAGCCCCTCGTGTATCGACATATAGGATTAGATAATTGGGGTTCTGCTCGCGCACTACCTCCACAAGGCCTACGCCCTCAGCCTCTAATGTAGGCTCATACTTGGCGAGGTCCTTACCATGCAGTAGTATTTGCAGTTTGCTCTCCTGCATACCAGCCCACCAGTTGAGGGGAGCTATATGCTCGATCTGTGGCTTCTGAGCCCAGGCAGTGCCTGCCGTTAGAGCCAGCAATAGGCTCGTAAGTGTCTTTCTCATCTTTTTATCATTCGTCTAGTATCCTTAACCCTCTCGGGCTACTACACACTTAGCAGCGTGTACTACTTCTTACTATCTAATATAATGTGCTCTGCCTGGTCTATTACACGGAATAGTTCCTCCCGTGTGGCTGCCTGTAGCATAGCTATTCGGATGGGCTTGAAGTTGTCAATCCCCTTGAATACGGGGCTAGCTGCGATATGGCGACGGCTGTGCAGTATCCCTCTACGCTCATCGAGCTTGGCTATATTGCTGTCCACCTGCTGACGCAGCACATCGATATAAAACGAAGGCTCGTGCCGAGGCATCTCCTCACCCGTACGCATATAATACTTCATCTCCTCGAAAACCCAAGGTTGCCCTATAGAGGCGCGGCCGACCATCACGCCATCGACTCCGTAAGTATCAAAGGCTCGCTTAGCCTCCTCGCCTGTGGTGATGTCTCCGTTGCCTATAATAGGGATATGCATACGGGGGTTATTTTTCACCTCGCCGATAAGGGTCCAGTCCGCCTGACCTGTATACATCTGAGCTCTAGTACGTCCGTGGATAGTGAGCGCTGCGATACCGCAGTCCTGTAGCTCCTCAGCAAGCTCGACGATGATACGGCTATCGTGATCCCAGCCGAGGCGGGTCTTCACCGTTACAGGGATATCCACCGCACGGACGATCTCTCGGACAATCTCCACCATCAGCTCCGGACAGCGGAGCATCCCGCTACCAGCACCCTTACCAGCCACACGCTTGACGGGACAACCAAAGTTGAGGTCCAGTACATCGGGCTGAGCCTCCTGGCAGATACGGGCAGCCTCGACCATAGCCTCGACCTCACGGCCGTATATCTGTATAGCCGCAGGGCGCTCCTCGGGGTCTATACGCAGCTTGCGCTTGGTGCTCGCCACATCCCTGATAAGAGCATCACTGCTGACAAACTCGGTATACACCATATCGGCCCCGAAACGCCGGCATAGGAGTCGGAAGGCAACGTCCGTAACGTCCTCCATCGGGGCTAGTAGTAGTGGGCGTTCGCCCAGGTCTATATTTGCTATTTTCATTTTGGTCTTAGTTATATTTCGTTTGAGGGGCAGCTATTAGCTCGTTTTCTCCTGTGTCGCTAGGTAACGGCTGGCCACCTCTAGGGCTCTATGGATATCTCGGCATATATATTCCTCTCCGATGAGTGCCGAGAGACCAGAGCGGGCGAGTGTACTCTGCACACGCTCGTTCACACCGCTGAGGATTAGCCGAGCACCTTGCTTGGCTAGGTTTGTGTATAGGTCCTCCAGATTGTGGATAGCAGTGGAGTCCATAAAGGGGACGAAGCGCATACGCAGGATACAGACCTTAGAATGCGTTTTGCCCTCCGAGCGCAAGGCCATCTCCATCTGCTCCTCGAAGCCCGATGCTGTCCCGAAGAAGAAAGGTCCCTCTAGCTCGTAGACCTCCACACCTTGGGGTAGGTCTAGATGCTCCGTATCGGTATGTATGACATCATCATTCTTACTGTTTACCCCCAGCGTATCGCGCGCTACACTAATGCTCGTAGCATCTATCATACGCTTGATGATGAATATCATAGAGAGCAGTATCCCTGTCTCTAGGGCAAAGAGCAGCGAACCAAAGACGGTAAAGAAGAGCGTCGTCAGTAGCACCGTAGTCCCCATCTTGGGGCCACGGAACATATTACGGATAGTACGCCAACCACTCATATTGAGGGCCACGACCATAAGTACACCACCGAGAGCTGCCATAGGTATGTACGATACTAAGGGCATCAGCCAGAGGAAAGACAGTAGCAATACGAGTGCGTGTATAATCCCAGCCATAGGTGTACGCCCGCCATTATTGACGTTGGTCATCGTGCGGGCTGTGGCCCCCGTAACAGGCAATCCCCCAATGAAAGGTACAGCTATATTGGCGACCCCTAGAGCAATGAGCTCCGTATTGGGCGAATGTTTGTCCCCAATCATACCATCCACGATACGGGCTGTCAGGAGACTCTCTATAACGGCAAGAAGTGCTATTGAGAAGGCAGGCTCTACGAGCTTGGCCATCAAGAGGAAATCTAGGTGAGGTAACTGTAACGAAGGTAGAGAGCCACTTATAGAGAAGCGGTCGCCAATAGTGGCAATGCTATCGACACCGCCATAGGTCCTCAGCGCATACACCCCGAGCGTCGTTACTACGAGTGCTACTAAGGCTCCGGGGATAGCCTTAGTAATGCGTGGGGATAGCTTGATGATAACGATTGTACCTATACCGACCAATAATGTTGGCCAGTCTATACGATCAAGATTCGCCAGATAAAGCGACCATTTGTCCAGAAAGTCGGCTGGTATATCCGTCAGCCCTAGGCCGAGAAGCTCGTTGACCTGTGTAGAAGCGATAATGACTGCCATGCCTGCGGTGAAACCAATCACTACAGGGTAAGGCATATACTTAATGAGTGAGCCCAGCTTTAGCACCCCCATCGCAATCAGCATTACCCCTGCCATCAGAGTGGCCAGCATAAGCCCCTGCAAGCCGTGCGTCTGCAGGACGGCATAGGCGATAACGATAAACGAACCCGTTGGCCCGCCTATCTGCACTTTGCAGCCACTCAGTAGGGCGATGAGCCCCCCCCCTACGATGGCCGAGAGTAGCCCTACCTCGGGCGACACCCCACTGGCTATGGCGAAAGCCAAGGCCAAGGGCAAGGCCGCCACTAGGGCGACAATCGTTCCCGCCATAGCGTCCCCAGCAAAAAGACGTCCATCGTAACCTCGGAACGAATCTAAAATACGTGGTCGGAAATCAATCATTGGTCTATCTGATTAGAGTCTGCAAAGGTACCAATTTGTACGCTACCATTGCCCTACAGGGCAGAGGAGCCAGCGTAGAGCCTCACTCTCGGGGAGGTCGTGTGTAACCATCAGCACGGTCGCTTCCTCCGGACAAAGGCGCTCCAGTAGGGTCGTGAATTGCTCCTTGTAACGCTTGTCTAGGAAGCTCGTAGGCTCATCGAGCACCACCAGCTCAGGACGCGCTGCCAAGGCACGAGCCAGGAGCACGCGCTGCAGCTGACCTCCGCTGAGTTTGCCTATAGGCTGTGCATAGTAATCCCCGAGATCGATGATATCGAGAAGCTCCGCTATGCGTGCTCGCTCCTCTCCTCTAGAGAGGCCGCTACCATATAGCCCCGAACGCAAGACCTCCGCGACATCTATGGGGAAAGTCTTATCAATATGATTGATTTGTGGCAGATAGCCCAGCGTAGGACGGTCCCTCAGCTGCTCTCCAGCAGGGTTATAGAAGTGTAGCTCTCCCCCACATAAGGGGAGCAACCCGAGGATGCTACGCATAAGTGTCGTCTTGCCAGCACCATTGGGGCCGACGATCGCCCAGCGCTCGCCACGAGCCACCTCCCAGTCGAAGCCCGAGAGGATAACACCATCACTATAGCCTAGGTCGGCATTAAGTAGTCGGAAGAGTACGGACATATTACTTGAGTTCTGAATAAGAGCGTCGTCCACGGACGAAGTACTGCCACACCACCGAGCAGGGCGAGAGTATCTCGGCCACTGGTGTACGGCTCTGTCGGAGGTTCTCCCTGCGCTTAGCCCTATAGCTCGGCATCATACAGAGGGCATCCCACCAGGCACGGAGGACAGCCCCAGCGTGAGCAGGCTTAGCCCCCACGAGCATCTGCACACAGGCTACCAGGTCTAGCACTAGCCTTAGGGGTAATACCCAGATGAGCCGGGCAGTAGGCATATTCTTATAGAGCATCAGTAGGTTGTTCCTAAAGTTGAGATAGCTCTTACGAGGGCTCGCAGCATCGAGGCTTGCACCGCCCACATGGTAGACGATAGACTTAGGCGCTAGTAGTATCCGCCCTCCTCTAGCACGAAGCCGCCAGCAGAGGTCTATCTCCTCCTGATGAGCAAAGAAGCGGGCATCTAGCCCCCCAGCCTCTAAATAAGCGGCACGACGGACGATGAGGCAGGCCCCTGTGGCCCACATCAGCTCACGCCGCTGGTCATACTGATGGAGGTCTACCTCTACGCTATCGAAGAGACGCCCAGCACAGTAGGGATAGCCCAAAGCATCGACATATCCCCCTGCCGCCCCAGCGTATTCGAAGGACTCTGGGCTACGGAAGGCCCTTAGTTTAGGCTGTACGGCCACCACATCGGGCTCAGTACGGAAGAGCTCCATCGGCTCGTCGAGCCAGCCCTCATGCAGCACGGCATCGCTATTGAGGAGGACCACTACCGGATAGTCCAGCATGGCTATAGCACGATTGTAGCCCTCGGCAAAGCCATAGTTTTGGTCGAAGGTCAGCAGCTTTATCTCGGGATGTTTGTCTCGCAGATACGCCACAGAGGCATCGTCGGAGCCGTTGTCTACGACGATGAGCTCGGCATACGAGGGCGTCAGTGCTGCCCAATTACCTGCGAACTGCTCCAGGAGCGCTAGGCCATTCCAGTTGAGGACAACGACTGCTACTGCTTTGCTAGCCTGATTCATACTTTCCTTAGTCGATATGCTCATCTTCGTTGGGGCTGTGCTTCCAGCGCTTATGGCTCCATAGCCAGATGGCAGGATCTCGCTGTATGTTTTCCTCTAGTAGCGAGGCGAAGAGCCTCGTGATCTCGCCAGGGGCTGTACTGCGGGCTCCAGCGCTCATACGCACGAAACGTGCCTGATAACGTCTATTGCTCAGGCGTGTGATGTCTATATAATATACGGGGAGGTCGTACTTGCGGGCGATACGCTCGGCTCCATCGAGCCAAGCGGTGGGCTGGTGCAGGAAGCTCGTCCACAGACCTATGTGCTGTCGTGTGGGGGTCTGGTCAGCGATGAAGGCGACAGCTCGGGGCTCGGCATCGGGGCTGCGCATCAGCTCCACCATACGACGGCCGATGTCCCCCTTGAGCGTCGTGATCGCCCCATGGCGACTACGTAGCTCACGCTGTACACGGTCGAGAGCCTCATCGTTGAGCTGTCGGTAGAGCTGCTCTAGCTGCATCCCCTCCTCTGCTATAGCATAGCTGGCAGCCGTCAGCACCTCCCAATTGCCGAGGTGCCCCAGCATGATGATAGCGGCCCGTGCTCCGTGGGCTGTGTCTTCGCCTAGCTGCTCTACACCCTCGAGTGTCAGGTGCCCACTGAGGAGACGCTCACGAGACTGATAGAGGATTTTGGGGCTAGATAGGAACTGATGCACTAGGTGCTCATAAAAATCCCACTCCAGCGCCCGTAGCTCTAGCGCACTCTTGTCCGGGAAGCTAGCCCTTAGGTTGCTAGCCACCACCTTACGACGGTAGCGGACCACGCTATAGAGTAGCGCCGCCAGCACATAGCTCAGCCCCTCTATCACCCACCAGGGCAAATGCCCGAGCAGCCAATAAGCTATGCGCAGTAGATAGTACCTTTTGCTGTCCATTACAATAGTAATAGGTTGTGCTCAGCTATTGTTCGGGGGGTGATGTACTCCACTTGTCCAACGCTCGCAGCGTCATATGGCTTGCCTACACGTAGGTAGTTATCGCTATACCCACTCATATAACCAGCCTCATCCTGCCCCATCTCCCAGATGACGCGCTGAGGCCTACCCAGCTGAGACTCATAGAAGGCCCGTAGTCGCTCCCGACTGAGACTCTGTAGCGCTTGGCTACGTCTATGCCTCTCTTTGATGGGGACACTATAGGCGATATCAAGAGCAGCCGTACCAGGACGCTCGCTGTAGGTGAATACATGCAGCTCGCTGTAGGGTAGTGTACTGAGATATTCGTAGCACTCCTGCCAATACTCCTCTGTCTCACCGCGCGTCCCGACAATAACATCTATACCGATGAAGGCATCGGGCATACGCTCGCGGATATAGGCTACACGGCTTGTGAATAGGTCCCTATTATATCGACGACGCATCAGCCTAAGGACAGCATCACTACCGCTCTGCAGTGGGATGTGGAAGTGTGGCGCTATACGCTTGCTCTCGGCACAGTAGTCTATTATTTCTTCGCTCAGTAGATTAGGCTCAATAGAGGATATGCGTATGCGTAGCAAGCCCTCTATAGCATCAAGGGCACGTAGTAGATCTATAAAGCGCTCTCCCGTAGTGCGTCCGAAGTCGCCCGTATTTACCCCCGTGAGGACAATCTCTAGCCCTCCCTCGGCCACGATGCGCTCTGCCTCGGCTACGATCTCCGCTATACTACCGCTACGGCTACGCCCACGAGCAGCAGGAATCGTGCAGTAAGAGCACTGGTAGTCGCAACCATCCTGGACTTTGAGGAAATGTCTCGTACGCTCATCGCTCGATGAGCTAAGGCGAAAGGTTTTGATATCCTCGCTCTTACCTGCTATAAGCAAGCGCTCCTCGGTGCTCAGCTTGCTCATCTGCCGCAGATGGTCTACTATGCTAAGCTTCTGCTCGCCACCAACGACTAGATTGACGCCCTCTAGGGCCACGACCTCCTCGGGCTTGAGCTGAGCATAACAACCCGTTACGACTATGAAGCTCCCAGGGTGCTCACGCTGCGCACGACGTATCATATAGCGGCATTTTTTGTCAGCCAGCTCCGTTACCGAGCAGGTATTGATGACACATATGTCTGCCCGCTCCCCCTCGGCAGCGGTACGTACCCCCTCACTGAGGAGACTGCGCCCTATACTAGAGGTCTCAGCAAAATTTAGCTTGCAGCCTAGGGTATAGTAGGCAGCCGTCTTGTCCTCGAAGACGCTATTGTCCGTCATTGCTCCTAAGGATTAGCAGCTGATACAGCGGGCGCACATAGTAGCGCACACAGAGTAGCAAGGATATACCTAGGCCACGGTAAAAGCCTCCGATGAACTCTTCGCTACCGAGCCCAAAGTGGCGAACGCTAATACCAAGGCTCATCATAAAGATGACGATGAGCCATGTGGGAGGACGCATACAATGCCAAAAAGCCTTCCGCTCGTGTGCCATAATATACGCCACGTTGGGCGGTACAGCACGAGGGAAGACCAAGAAGTTGAAAAACACAAAAGCTCCGATTAGCCACCACAGGGCAGCCCCATCGGTCTGGGGCTGCGTCGTGAAGGCCATCTGCAATACTTTGCTACCGGCTATCAGCCAGAGTATAATAGCACATATTATGCGCCCAGTACGTGATAAGTTTAGCAATTCGTTATTCGTCA
>JAXFXP010000162.1:0-2502 GCA_034091595.1 Porphyromonas sp. | reverse complement strand
AGCTAGTAGCATCCTTACTTTGGTAGCGATGCTGGAAACGTCTTCCCCAATCGCTATAGCTAATGGTCGGGCGAGCATATGCTTGCAGAGGTTTCCAAGTAATACCTGATACAAGGCGTTTGTTTGGCCCTGCATCCGAGCGATTGTACCGCTCTATCGTCTGCAGCATCTGCGGATAATAGTTGCTTGTAGCCCACGAGGCAATGCGCCCATCAAGCCAATAAGCACCATCGGCCCATATTCCCGCAGAGGCTATTGCCTGCTCGGGCGTAGGGGCTACACTATATACGAGAGCTGCACCAGCACTGGCCTCTTTGAGACGGTCTCCTAGCGTACCGACCAGCAGCGCACGAGGAGAGAGGTTGTCTCGTGTATAGTTACCGAGATAATTATCATCGGCATAAACGCCCTGGCTACGGCCAAGGCTACGCTGATACAATTCGCTGGCCTCTATACCATGTACCTGAGGATAGGTTCCTGTAAAAATACTAGCCGTTGCCGAGGCTGCATTGATAGGTGTAAAAGGGAAGTCTACCTGCTCATAGACACGCCCTGAGCGTAACATACGGCGCAGCCCCCCCTCGCCCATCATAGGCTCTAGTTCGCGCAGATAGTCCGTGCGGAGCTGGTCTACCGAAATACACACGACAAGCCGAGGCAGCTGCTGTGCTTCGGCTTGCATCTGTATAGCCACCAGGGCTACCAGAGAGGATATCAATAATCGTAGACCTCTATGCTCCATTATTCTTAGTCTGTCGTCTGTACTCTAGGAGGCGTCCTGCCGACACGGCCGCTAGACTGAGGGCCGTGAGGTAGAGTGCTCCGTTGAAGTGCTGAGGCAAGAAGTATGCCACGAGCAAAAATACGCAGACTGCCACAAAGTTAACAAAATGATAGCATACTAGCCAAGTGCGGAGACGTAGACTAGGGAATAATCCGAGCAAAGTCAGTAGATGCAGCGGATGCAGAATCCATAAGTTATAATTCGGGGATACGAACTGATGCTCCGAAATTACCGAAATATAGAAGAGCAATAAGCCCCCTAGACCTGCAGGAACGAAAAGAAGCGTATCCCAGCCCCAGGCGATTTTACGACCGAGATAAGCTAAGCCCAATAGATAAATCCCCGCTACAAGGCCAAACAATAGGGAAAAAACTAGGCCTGGCGTAAAAAGCCCCTTCACCTCTTCTTTGGCCTGTACATATGGCTCGTGCCGAGAGATCCCCGACAGTAGAACGCCACCATCCTTACGTTTAGCTTGGCTAAGAATGTCGTATAGATAACGTGGAGAGAACGCCTTATCTCGCATCGTCATCACAGTATCTGTAGGCGTACCGAGCGCTAAGTCCGTACCCAATACTAACCACGGTGATGAAGCCTCTAAATCGTTGATTTCCTGCCGCCAGGTGCGTGACAATGTGTCCGTAGGGTAGACAATACCTCCGACAGCCTGCTCTAAGATATCCAGCGGACGAGTAGCACAGTTGTCCCTAAAGAACTGATAGCGGTACTCGCGCTTATCCTCGCGGATATTATCTAGTAGATAAGCCCATATATAGACACGCTCAGCCGAGTCGAGGCTCAGATGTAGCTCATCCACACGACTCCCCCGCCCTAGGTATTCGTCCATATAGTCCATCGTGTACTGAGGCATCACGATATAGTCGGTACGCCCAGCCACAAAACGGTAAAGGAAATCATCGCTAAAGCTAAAGATACCATAATTGAAGGTTACATCTAAGCCCACGGACTCATCTAGGACCCTAAGGCCTGCATGGCCATAATAGGTATAGACTTCATTGCTACTTGGGCTAGCGACTAGTATGCTCATCCTAGCCGAGCTCCTCAGCTCTGTAGGGAGCCCCTCGGCACGGCTTGGCACGGCCAGCACTAGGAGCGCCAGCAACATTATCACAGGGAGATACAAACGTCTTATCATTATCTGTCTTTCCTTTGCTTATTAGAGCTTGTTTGGTCCACCTAGTAGGCAGAGCTTGGTCCACCTAGTAGGCGTGCAACTGTACACCTACTAGTGAACGACTGTACACTAACGTGTGAAAAGGAGCGCCACAGGTACAGGACGGAGGATACTCCCCCCTAGCCTACTGCGCTCAGCTAGCACTGGGCCGAACGCTCACTACGGAGCCGAACGAGCGTCTCGATAAAGAGCGCCCGAGCGCTGTCTATCGTACCCTGATGCTCGCCACCGGCGGCATTGAGATGACCTCCGCCCCCGAAGGCGCGCATGGCTATTTCGTTTACGGGGAAGTCGCCCGTAGAGCGCAGCGATAGCTTGATCTGCGTGCGGTCTTCCCGTATGAAACAAACACAATCTATCCCCTCTACGCTAAGGGGAATATTCACGAGTCCCTCTGTATCTCCCTTGGTAATCTGACGAGCCTGTATCTCCTCTTGACTAAGCGTCATAATGGCTGCCCCGAGCTCGGGGTATACTTCCAATTTCTCGTGCAACATGTAGCCTTTGAGGCGTAGCTCGGCCA
>JAXFXP010000161.1:0-10843 GCA_034091595.1 Porphyromonas sp. | reverse complement strand
CAAGTTCAGCGGATTGCACAGTGTATCCGTGGGCATTGGAGTATCGAGAATCAGCTACATTGGCATCTAGATGTAAGCTTTGGCGAGGATCACTGCCGTGCTCGTAGGGGCTATGCTCCTGTAAACCTAAACGTCTTGAGGGAGCTGGCCTTGGGGATCGTTAAGGCTCAGAAAGACAAGCACTCTGTGAAGAAGAGAATGTTTAAGGCGGCGATGAATCCAGAATACCTCAGAAAGCTTCTCAGAATTTGATGCGGTTGCCCTGCAGGCTAAGTCTCTCATTACTAAATCAGCATTATTTTCGTATCTTTGCCGAGCCTTGCCCTCGTAGTTCAACGGATAGAACAAGAGTTTCCTAAACTTTAGATAGCAGTTCGATTCTGCTCGGGGGTACAACTCGGGACTGCGCCCAGCGCGCTCCCGAGTGGCTATATATCAGGATAATAACTAACAAAAGATAATTAAGCAGTAAGATGGCTGTAACCATTAACAATACGAGTGCCGTAGCTCTAGAGCTCGTGGTACGCGTTACCAAGGCTGATTACCAGCCAGCCGTAGAGAAGGCCCTCAAGGGTGTCCGTAAGAACGCCGACTTCCCAGGCTTCCGTAAGGGACAGGCTCCTATGAGCTTCGTCGTGAAGAAGTTTGGCATGGCAGTGAAGCTCGACGAAATCAACAAGCTCGTCGTAAACGAACTATACAACGAAATCGAGAGCAAGCAGCTACGTGTCCTCGGTGAGCCTATCCCAGTAGAGGGTCAGAACGTAGCAGACCTAGAGGCAGGCGATGAATTTGAGTTCAAGTACGAGGTAGCTCTAGCCCCTGAGCTCAAGGTAGAGCTTACCAAGGAAGATACTATCCCTTACTACCGCATCGAGGCTGAGGAGTCTATGATCGATGCCCACATCGAGCAGATGCTGGCCCAGCACGGCGAGCGCAAGGAGGTAGAGAGCGTAGAGGAGCGCGACCTCGTACGTGGTGTCCTCACCGAGCTAGAAGGCGATGCTCCCAAGGCCGAAGGCGTAGTAAACGAGAACGCCATGCTACTACCTATGTACATCAAGGACGAAGAGAGCCGCGCCAAGTTTGTCGGTGCTGCTAAGGATAGCGTAGTAGTATTCGAGCCTTTCAAGGCTTACGAGGGCAATGCTGCCGAGCTCGTATCTTTCCTCGGTGTAGACAAGGATGCCGTAGCTAGCTACGAGGGCGTAGCCTTCAGTTTCCGCATCGACAGCATCAGCCGTCACGTGCCTGCCGAGCTCAACGAGGCATTCTTCACAGCTGCCTTCGGCGAAGAAGGAGACGTTAAGGATGAGGCAACGCTACGCGAACAGGTTAAGGCTGGCTTCCGTGAGCAGTTCGACCCCGAGAGCGATTACCTCTTCGTGGTAGACACACGCAAGGCTATCCTAGCCAAGGCTGGCAAGATAGAGGTTGCCGAGGATATCCTCAAGCGTTGGCTCCAGGCGAGCAACAAGGAGCTCAGCGCCGAGCAGGTAGAGGCTGAGTTCCCAGCTATGCTCGAGGACCTAACCTATCAGCTCGTTAAGGATGGCATCCTGGCCAAGAACGACGTTAAGCTCACAGAGGAAGAGGTGCTAGCCTTCGCTACCATTGTAGCCAAGAGCCAGTTCGCTCAGTATGGTATGAGCTCAGTGCCCGACGAAATGCTCGAGGGCTATGCCAAGCAGCTCGTGTCTAAGGAAGAGACAGCTCGTAATATCCGTGCTCGCCTTATCGACAATAAGTTCGCTGCCATCGTCAAGGGCATGGTCAATGTGGACGAAAAGAGCGTAACGCCAGAGGAGTTTGGCAAGATTGTACGCGGCGAAGAAGCCTAATACCTATTACCATTAGTAGCAATCCCCCAGAGGGTCCATCGGGACTTTCTGGGGGATTGTCGCATCTATGAGAGTCAGCGAAGACAAGGTATGCTCACCCGAAAGAATATTGAGCAAAAGCGGAAATCCTTATCTAATATCAAGTATTTTGTTGTACCTTTAGCTATCGGAATCAGATCTCGAGGTCCTCTAGTTGCTTCCAACACATCTAGAGGACTTATTTTACTAACCTCAACAATTGCATTATGAAGCAAAGACTAGTACTCTTTTTGCTTCTGCTATGCTTACCCTGGGTGGGTGCTCTAGCTCAACTCATCACCATCAAGGGTAAGATAGTGGACGAAAACAACGAAGGCGTCCCTAGTGCTACCATTCGTCTCAAACGAGATGCCGGTAAGGGCACTACCTCCCGTATGGACGGTAGCTTTAGTCTTCAGGTCAAGAAGGGCGAAATCATCGTGATTAGCTATGTCGGCTACAAGACGCAGGAGCTCGTGGCCAAAGATGGTCTACGCGTGCGCCTAGAGCCAGATATGGCCGCCCTCGATGATGTAGTAGTAGTGGGGTATATGCCCCGCAAGGTTACTACCACCTCAGCCTCTGTCGTCAAGGTTACAGCCGAGACGCTATCGGCCAAGCCCGTGGCTAACCCTCTGGATGCTATCCAGGGTAAGGTCAGCGGTCTACAGGTCTTCTCCTCTTCGGGTGAGCCCTCCGCACAGCTCTCCATAGCCCTACACGGGCAGGGCTCTATCGGTGCAGGGACAGCCCCTCTATTTATTATGGATGGTATGCCCGTTAGTGGGAATGTAGTACGCTCGATGAACAGCAATGACATCGAGAACATTCAGTTTCTCAAAGACGCTGCTGCTACCTCTATCTACGGGGCACGCGCCGCCAATGGGGTTGTGCACATCACCACTAAGCGCGGACAAAGCGGTGAGCGTGCACGCATAGCAGTACGTGCGCAGTATGGCGTATCTTCGCTGGCCAATACCGATTACTTCGACCAGCTAATGACTGGCCCCGAGCTGCTACGCTACTACCGCGAGACCGGTCTGTACACAGGGGCACAGCTAGCACAGCTCGAGGAGACCATCTTCAAGGGGACAGACTTCCGCTGGTACAAGTACATCTATCAGCCTGCACCTATGTACACAGCCGATGCCTCTATCGCAGGAGGTAGCGGGGCTACTAACTACTACCTCTCGGGCGGGATTATGAGCCAGAAAGGCCTGCGTATGGGCTCCAGCTACGACAAGGCTTTCGCTCGTCTGAACCTAAATACACAGCTCAACCCCTACATCCGTGCTACGCTCAATACCTCGGCTTCGTATGACAATAGCCGTGTATCCCCCTTCGGCAATAGCGATGCTAGTGGTGGGGGACTAGCTGCGCTCAATGCACCTTTCCTATCCCCCTTCGACCCCGAGACGGGCAGGGAGCTAGATGTCGTCCCGCTTATCGACGCCAGCACACCTAGCCACGTAGTAGCCACTAAGCCCAGCAAGGATGGTATGTTTATCTTCTCTACTACAGGTAGCCTAGATATTCGGCCTATGCGCAACCTTATACTGCGCTCGCAGACTGGGGTAGAGGTAAACTACGGCACTAGCGCTAGTCGTACATTGCCAAGCTTCCGACGTGCTTATGGCGTAGGAGGTGCCTCACGTGGCTATGGCTCGGCCCTAAACTTCACGACGACCAACACGGCCTCGTATCAGATGGATTTCGGGGGGCACAACCTTACGGCTCTGCTCGGGCAAGAGTATATCAACTTCTCGAGCGACAACTTCTCAGCCTCTGGCTCTGGCCTTCTCGATGACCGCCTCGTACTCCTGAGCAACGTTACCAAGGACCAGAGTGTAGGTGAGAGCAATCAGAGTTTTGCCTTCCTCTCCTTCTTCTCTCAGATGGCCTATGGCTACAACAACCGCTACTTCGTGGACCTTGTACTGCGCAACGATGCGTCGTCACGCTTCGGCAAGAACCGTCGTAATGGACTATTCTGGTCGCTAGGGCTACTCTGGAAAGCCAAGCAAGAGTCTTGGCTACAGGGCGTCAATTGGCTCAATGAGCTAGACGTCAAGGCCAGCTATGGTACACAGGGTAACTCCTCGATCCCTCCCTATGCTATCAACTCTTACGCAGGCAAGGTGGGCCAGCGAGAGGGCGGACTAAGTATGGGCTTCGCGAGTCTCGGCAATCCAGACCTCGGCTGGGAGCGACAGAGCAAATTCACCCTAGGCGTAAAGGCTAGCCTCTGGAACCGAGTAAGCTTCAACATCGAATACTACCATCGTCTGACGACGGATATGCTCTTCGAGGTCCCTCTATCTCTATCGACAGGGCTATCGACAGGCAATGATGGCTACGTATCACGCTACGAGAACGTGGGGAGCTACCTCAACCATGGTATCGACCTACAGGTAAACTTTACACTCCTCAAGGGCAAAGACTATAGTCTCAGCGCCTACGGTAACATCAACTGGAACCGTGATAAGGTCCTCTCGCTCTTCGAGGGACGTCAGGAGTGGTACGAGCCAGGGGCCATCTATGGATACCGTGTAGGGCAGCCTATGACCTTCATCCTTCCTCTCTACAAGGGTGTAAACCCTCAGACAGGACAGCCAGAGTGGTACAAGCCTGGTAGTGATATCTGGACGCCCACACGAGACGATAGCAAGGTTACCAACGAGTGGCAGCGCTCTCTAGAGCAGAGCACAGGCATCAATGCTCGTACACCCGTTACGGGGGGCTGGGGTATCGACGCTCGTTGGCGTGGTCTATACCTCATGGCGGACTTTGCCTTCGCCCTCGGGAAGCATATTGTCTCTATGGACAAGCAGTACTACGAAAACGACTACCACGTACGCAACAAGGATGGCAACTTCAACGGCTCACGCCGCCTCTTCGACTACTGGAAGCAGCCCGGCGATGTTACCGAGTACCCCTCTCTGGAGTATGTACGTGCCAACCGACAGAGCAACTACCTCGATAGCAAAATGCTCGAGAATGCCTCCTTTATGCGCATGAAAAACCTCACCATAGGCTACCACATACCACAGCATCTACTAGGTAAGCAACGCATCCTCACAGGTGCTAAGGTTTACTTCTCGGGGCGTAATCTACTGACCTTTACTCGATTCCGCGGTATCGACCCCGAGGTAAACCAGAGCCTAAGTTTCGGGGCTAACCCCAATACGAAGCAGTTTAGTATCGGTGCCGAGCTCAATTTCTAATCAGGGAATAGCTCGAGCTAAGACTAATCACAAATAATGTAGAAACTATGAACAAGATAACTAGGATTGTGGGCGTAATGCTCGCTATGGCGGGCCTCGTAGCGAGCTGTAACCTCGATCGCGAGCCAGAGGACTACGTCCCCTTCGAAAAATCCTATCTAAACCTGCAGGATGCCAAGAAGTGGGATAATGGCATCTACTCTACTCTGCGTGGCAAGTTCGGAGGAGGCTACATCCTCCCACAGGAGGTGCAGGCCGATATGCTTACGCCCCATGCAGCCTACAACGGCCTGTACAGCAAGTTCTACGACTGGGGCTTCAAGCCCGAGCAGGAAGAGCTCAAGGCCATCTACCACTCCTACTACGCAGCACTCATCGATGCTAATATCGTGCTCGAATCCGCTCCCAAGCTACAGCTGAATGCGGAGGATAAGCGCCAGCTAGAGGTCTATATGGGTAATGCATACTTTGCACGTGCATTCTACCACTTTAGCCTAGCCTTACGCTGGGGGATGCCTTACAAGGCCGAGAGTGCCAGCACTGATCTCTGCATCCCCATACGCACAGAGGCTTTTGACCTCACGAAGCCACAGCGTGCTACCAACGAAATTACCTATAAGCTCATCCTAGAGGACCTAGATAAAGCCGAGCAGCTACTAGCCTCGGTAGTTACCAAGGAGGGAAACAAAGAGATCAGCGCTGATGCTGCCCGAGCTCTACGTGCTAGAGTCTATCTCTATATGGGTCGCTGGGAGGATGCGCTCAAGACTAGTGAGGAGCTCATCAAGACAGGGCGCTACCCACTCATTGCTCCTCTAGCCGCTGATGGCAAGGACCCCGAGGGCGAAAACAACCCCTTCGTACAGATGTGGCACTACGACAACGGCAAGGAGCAGATCTGGATGCCCTACGTAGAGCGCCCCAACGAAATCCCTACGACGACGAACCTCTACGGGGCAGACCTCGATACGTACAACTATTTCGCCAACCTCGGAGCTACTCCTACGAACTACAATAAGCCTCCCTATCTACCCGCTGGCCCTATCGTTTACGAATACTTCAAGGATAACGACCGCCGCAATGCAGCCTACCTAGAGTATACGACGACAACCGTTAGCGACCGCAATCAGACGGCTGAGATATTCGTCATCTCGAAGTTTAAGGGTAACCCTCGCCACAGCACGCTGACGAGCACGCAGTGGGGTGGCTATGTACCCAATGGCATTGCAGCGCCCAAGCCCTTCCGCATCGCAGAGCAGTACCTAATAGCAGCTGAGGCTGCCGAGGCTACAAGCAATGCAGATGCAGCAAAAAAATACCTCAACGAGCTGCGTAGCTCACGTGGGCTAGCTACCACCGAGGCAATGGGAGAAGAGTTACGCAAAGAGATACGCGACGAGCGTGCTCGCGAGCTCGCCTACGAAGGCTTCCGCCTATGGGACCTCCGTCGCTGGGGTATGAGCATACAGCCTCGTGTACGTCAGGGGACGCACGCCCAGCATACCGTGTCGGGCTATTTCTTTGCCGATGGTGTAGAGCTCACCCAGACTATCGAGCCCGAACACCATAAGTGGGTGTGGCCCTTCCCTCAGGACGAAATCGCTCAGGTTAATAAGCGTCTAGTCCAGAACCCAGGCTGGTAAACACAGCGATTTATCACTAAAACAAGAAGCATATTATGAATATCAAGCATATCTCTCTGGCACTACTAGCAGCTGCCGCTCTAGCAGGCAGTGCGTGTCAGAAAGGCTTCGACTCTGAGCAAAGCAGTGAGTTTGTAGTAAGCGACAACTCGGCCCTTACCTTCGAGCAAGAGGGGGCGACGAAGAGCATTACCATCTCAGCTGCAAGCTCGGACTGGAGTATCGACCATAGCTCTTACGACAGCTGGATAAAAGCCGTTAAGGAGGGCAAAAAAATAGTCATTACAGCCGATCCCTATGAGGGACTTGAGGAGCGTACGACCATCCTCAACATTGTGATGGGTGGGAGTAAGCGCAGCTTCCTTATTTCACAGTTCGGCTCCGAGCCCGTACTACGTCTGGCCGATGACTCTGGCGAGGTTTACTTCAAAAAAACAGCAGAGAGCCGCACGCTCAATATCGTCAGCAACACAGCCAACTGGAAGACTGAGCTGATGGGCACAGCCGACTGGCTTACTTGGGAGCCTAGCGCTGATGGCAAAAACATCACCCTCAAGGTGCGAGACTTCGGTCGCGAAGAGCCCAATGCGACAACTAGCCGCAAGGCGGTACTCTACCTCTCTAATGGCACCAAGCACCTACGCCTAGACATCACACAGCGTGGCTGGGCCCAGTTTAGTATGCCTTACTTTAGGCTCGGGGCGACTCGCCAAGAGATCTTAGACGAGGAAGGCAAGCGCCAGCATAACAGACGTCTAGACTTCGAACAACAGCTCTGGAGCGAAAACCCTGAGGACCCCAAAGTCTACGTAGCCTTTTCTACCGATGGAGAGCAGACAGATCTTGCACTCTATCGCTTCACGGACTATCCACAGTACGTCCAATTTGCCAATCGAGCCTTCCTAGTGGCGAAGAAGGGCGAGACTTTCAATGAAGATGACCTCAAGGCTTGGTTTGAAGACAATAAATTTAAGCCAGGTCGCCCAGTCTACTTCCCTAGTTACATCGAGGAGCAGGAAAAGTATACTCGCTACTATCAGGAAGACGACGAGGTCTTCAAGAGCTTCAAGGTCTTCAACCATCCACGTGCTTGGGTGCAGGCCTCACCCTATCGTGCAGCTTATATGGAGTATACGGAGATTAAGAACGATCTTGATCTAAGCACCAACCCCTACACAGGGCGTCCTCAGGTCAATAACTTCCCCGTACGCAATGCTGTTCGCCTCCACGACACCAGATACAAGCTTGATGAGGTCATCGCCTACGAACGTAGCAAGGGAATGATACCCGACTACGACCATGCGCTCACCATAGCAAGCAATCATCCTGGGGTTAAGTATGCTGTACTCGTCTTCAAGCAACAGCAGACCAATACCAACCCAGGTCAGCTACTCCACGTAATATATAGATTTAACTACCCTGGAGCCACGGACTATGACGAGAACGGTAAGCCTACCAATCCCGCTACAATCCTGTCGCACGACCCAGCTCTAACTGGCACTGTTGGTAGCCGCCAAGACATCTACCAAGACCCATCCTTGTTCTACTCTACCCGTTTCGGCACCACCACCCTAAGTATTAGTGCTAGGGGTTATGCGGACGAAAAGGGATACAACCTTGTACGTAGCGATGAATCCGGCTTTACGACCCTCGTGCGAGGCGAAGATGAACTCGTTGATATTACCGCTGGTACCAATTGGTTTACATTCAACTTCTACAAGAGCAAGGAGCTGGTAGATCTAGTTAACAAGAAATAATCTGGCATTTGCAGCTATGAACAAATTGAAATTATATAGTGGCATACTAGCCTTCACGTTATCGACAGCCTTCGTGGGATGTCAGAGAGAAGTGCTGAGCCATGCTACCCCAGAGGTAGAACAGCCCGTAGCCCCTCAAATAGAAATCGGATGGACAGAGGGAGTGGCCTACGTCAAGTTTAATGACAATGGGCTACGCTCACTCGAGCGCATCGGAGAGCAACTAAGAAGCTCTTCGCTACGTGCTATGAACGCAGAGCCCCACTTTGTGCCAGCTTTCGACATCAGTGGGCCCTACGCCCCTGCAATGATTAAGGCTGGGCTGCACCGCTGGTATCGTATCGACTTCGACAAAGACATAAAGGTACAAGACGTTCTTGATGAGCTCAATGCCGAGGATGGCGTAGAGCTTGCCCACGGGAACCTACCGGTACGTCCTAATCAGGTTACCTATTCTGTCTTCAACCCAGGGGATTGCAAACGACCACCCAACTATAATGACGGGTATGAGGCTTTCAAAAATGAAGACCCACTACTACGCAAGCAGTGGCACTATAAAACGATTGCAAAGAAATCATATGGCTTCGAAGAAGATTCTGACATCAACCTCTTCAATGCTTGGAATGTAACTAAGGGCAATAAAAACGTTATTGTAGCAGTCATGGATTCGGGGATAGATGTCGAACACCCCGACCTAAAGGAGGCAATGTGGAGCGATAGCAACGGCAATCATGGTTACAACTTCTTTGCCGAAAGCAATACCCTTAATGCAGGCTACCATGGCACACACGTAGCTGGGACCGTCGGGGCTCGTAGCAACAATGGTATTGGGATCTCAGGGGTTGCAGGAGGAGATGGCTCTAAAGATTCAGGTGTACGCCTTATGAGCTGCCAGATCTTTGGACCTGACAAAAAAGACGGAGGAGCAGATGTTGCTCCCAACGACCGTATTGCCAAAGCATTCGTCTATGCTGCCAACAATGGTGCTGTGATTGTCAATTGCTCATGGGGTTACCCCTTCAACAAGGCTCTCCACGGCAATGCAGAGAGATACAAGGAGACCTATGCCAATGCTACCAAGATTCTTCAGGATGGCATCAAATATTTCATAGACAATGCTGGTAAAACTCCAGAAGGAGCTCAGCGCCCCGATGCTCCGATGAAGGGGGGGATCGTCATTTTTGGCAACGGGAATGATGGGGCCCGTGATGTCGAAATTTCTCCAGCCTCACTCGAAGAGGTCATTGCAGTAGGAGCTATCGGCCCGAACTTTAAGGTTACAGACTACACCAACAAGGGGACTTGGGTAGACATCCTCGCCCCTGGAGGAGACATTAACGACCACGATATTAGCCGTGGTATTCTCAGTACTGTGCCTACAAGTTTCAAGACTGCTCTAATAGCACCGGGCAAATACGGTGCTCAGTACCTCTTTCCTTGCGATGGCTTTGAGGATAAGGAGCACTACGCCTACGCCAATGGTACCTCGATGGCAGCACCTCATGTATCGGGTATTGCAGCACTGATGGTGTCTCACTTTGGGAAACTCGGTGGAGGTTTTACCAACGAGCAACTACGTACTCGCCTCCTCGGAGCACTCAAACCTAAGGATGTACACGATGTGAATGACGACCTTGCTCTACGTGGTAAAATTGGACGTGGATACATTGATGCAGCCCTAGCACTACGCAACCCAGAGACAGTGGCACCAGCGGCAGCTGGAGAGGTTAAAGCCGAGCCTGTCAACTATTACGATGCCACCATTACTTGGAAGATTAGTGGGGACAACGACGCTCCCGAGCCCAACAAAACAGCCTTTGCCTACGACCTGTACTTAAGCGAAAGCAAGGAGAGCAAGCTACCCGAGAAGCCTACGGTATCTGTATATAGCTACGACAAGAAGCTAGGGGAAGCACTTAGCTACAAATTCGAGGAGCTGGAGACAGACAAGCAGTACTACGTTACCATAGTAGCACGCGACCGTAGCGGTAATAAGTCCGAGCCTGTTCACGTTGAGTTCAAGACCAAGCTCAACCACGTACCACAGTTCACTAATAAGCCTACGGAGCTCCCAACGATACTTGAGACGACTCCCTACTACACCTACAGCTACGAGGTAGTAGACGCAGATAAGCACACCTGGACGCACCAGTTTGGCCAGCTCCCCAAGGGGATTAGTATCGTACGTCGGGATAATAAGCTAGTCTTAACTGTAGAGGTAAATGCCAATACGGGCCGTTACGCTATCGATGTACTTCTGACGGACGAGCTACAGGGCAAGCACACCGAGACAATCGAGTTCCAGATCGTACCGCACAATGCTCCTCAGCAAACACGGACGATTTCTGATGTTTTCCTCT
>JAXFXP010000160.1:0-7360 GCA_034091595.1 Porphyromonas sp. | reverse complement strand
CCAGTACGGAAGCATTTGCAATACTTATTTATAGCCTCGTGTTCTTCCTCCGTGAGCGAGAGGACTAGGCGATAGGTACGACGTGGTCGCTCGGCCAATCGAGCATTTTGTACTGTGGCACGTTTGCGGCTTTTGCTGCGCTTGCTAGAGCTCTTAACCATGGGCTATAATTCTGAGATTAATGTGTTACGATCTATCCCCTCGAGGCTATGCCCACGACTTGTCAGCAAGGCTTGCCAGGCACGATGATAGCGCCCGTAGCGGTCTATACGGAAGTCCTCTGTACCGTGGTTATCCAGACTAGTAACGACATAACCGATACTCAATTCATTGGGTGATTGGGCTGGCTGATAGTAGCCTGTCTCTTCATCTTCACCCCAGCGCACCTCTACAATTAGCCCCACCTGCTCTAGCCTAGCGAAGATAATACCAGCTAAACGCAGAGGGATGCTACACTCACGACTTATCTCCTCGATAGAGTAAGGACGCTGCTGTGCTAGCTCGAAGCGTTTTAGCATCCGCTGCAGGATAAGTATAGCGACAAAGTCTTGGTATCTGCGACTAGCTTTGTCTACCGCCGTACCAAAGGTATAGCGACTAAGATTCTGTATACTGTAGGACAGCTGAGCGCCAAAGAGCGTAATCGTCCAGGAAAACTGTATCCACAGCAGCATCAGCGGAAGCACTGCGAAACTACCGTAGATAGCATTATAGCGCGATATCCATATCAAGCCCCCTATATATAGCATCTGGAAGATCTGATAGGTAATCCCCGCTAAGATACCAGAGATAAGTGCTGGGAAGAAACGTACCCGCACATTGGGCAGGAACATATACAGACCTACGTAGATGAGGATAGAGATGAAGAGCGGTAGTAACTGTAGCGTAGAGCTAAATATCGTATGGAAAAAAGGCAGCTCGGCCAGCACACTATTGCTGATAGCGCTAGAGGCCAGCGTAATCATACTCGAGACCGTGATGACCAGGGGCAGGAGAATAAACAAGCCCAGATAGTCTAGGATACGCCTAGCCCAGGGGCGACCATGTGGAGCCTGCCAGATATCATTAAAAGCATCCTCTATACCTGCAATCAGAATAATCACAGTATAGAGCAATATCGCCAAACCAAGCCCAATGAAGAGCCCCCCCTGCACCTGATTGAGGTAGTTATCGACGTAAACGAATATCTGCGCTAGCTGTTCCTGTTGCCCAGGGAGCGCCTCCATCAAGGCATTGTGGACTATAGTCTGTAGCCCGAAGCCCTTAGCAATACCGACAATAATAGCCAGTATCGGTACAATAGAGAGCGCAGTACTATAGGTCAGTGCCGAGGCTTTGCCGACAAGGTCGCGCTCTATACCACTGAGTACTGTCTGATAGATAACCTTGATAACGCCCACGAATAAACGTAGAATATGCGGAGTCTCCTCGGGGGTCAGGCGCCACATATCGAGCCGCAAAAAGCGGTACAACCTCAGGGCATAATAGCGCCCTCTACGTAATCGGGTTTTCATCTAGGTATCCTCATCATATATATCAGTAATGAGCAGGGGCAGAGGGGCTATAAGCCGGGTTCTGTACCACGGGTACGTGCCCCATGGTGTCTGTCATTTATCTCGACCATACATCTCTGTATGGCTCTAGCAATCTACCCTCCGACTGGGGCGAGCAACCCTCATAACGTCGGTTTACATGATCTTGCAACCCATAAGGCGTACGGCTCCTGCTGTCGCCAACAGGACCGGTGAGCTCTTACCTCACCTTTTCACCATCACCATCGCTAGACCGAGGTCTAGGAGGCTGTTATTCTCTGTTACGCTACTCAAACCTCGCGGCCTGCTACCCGTTAGGTAGTATGGTGCTCTGCGTTGCCCGGACGTTCCTCATCGCATGGCCATAAAGCCAAGGACGCGACAGACCGCCCCTCTGCCTAAGCGCTCTATTACTTCGTTATTTCTACTTTCTTCGTGGGGTCTAGCTCGGCATTACGACGCTCTACCGCCTCCGCCACATTCTGCGCTAGCTGACGGAAGAAAGCCCCCGTTAGACTACCCTCGTGCGTCGCTGCAGGCGCCCCGCTATCCCCACTCTCACAGATGCTCTGCACCAGAGGTATCTGACCTAGGAGCGGAATACCTAGCTCGGCAGCCAACTGACGACCTCCATCCTTGCCAAAGATATAGTACTTATTCTGTGGCAATTCGGCAGGCGTAAACCAAGCCATATTCTCTACCAAGCCCAGCACAGGTACGCCGATCTTCTCATCGAGGAACATACCTATACCCTTGATAGCATCGGCTAAGGCTACCTGCTGAGGCGTAGTTACCACCAGAGCCCCCGTAAGGCCCAGCGTCTGCACCAGCGTTAGGTGAATATCGCTCGTCCCCGGAGGCATATCGAGGAGCAAGTAATCGAGCTCGCCCCAGTTGCCCTCGCTCAGGAGTTGCTTCAGAGCATTGCTCGCCATGCTACCACGCCACAGCACGGGGCTATTCTTGTCTACGAAAAAGCCCATCGATAGGAGCTTAACCCCATGACGCTCGATAGGAGCTATCAGCTCGCGTCCGTCTACCTCCTCCAGCACTGGGCGTGCATCCTCGCAACCAAACATGATAGGCGCCGAAGGGCCGAAGATATCGGCATCCAAAAGACCGACCTTATAGCCAGCCTGAGCCAGGGCCACTGCTAGGTTGGCAGAGACGGTGCTCTTGCCTACCCCACCTTTGCCTGAGAAGATAGCCACGACGTTCTTTACCTCGGGCAGGAGCTTCGCTTCCACCTTGGGCTGTAGCTCGGGTACCTTGACGGCTATATTGCCTTTAATATCTACGTCCTCGCCCACATAGGCCAGGATGGCTGCCTCTGCTGCCTTAACGACACTCTTGATAAAGGGTGAGTTAGGCTTGTCGAATATAAGAGAGAAACTTACCTTGTTCCCCTCAATACGAATATCATCCTCTACCATGCCGGCCTCTACGAGGTTCTGTCCGCTACCTGGGTAGCGCACCTTGCTGAGGGCTTCGAGGATTAGATTGGGATATAATGTCATCTTTAATAGTCTGTTATTATGTGCCTACTGCAGTAGCGTACGTGCATTACGCCCGAAGCTACGATAGTCGTCGTACTCGATATCAATATCTGGCTCTTGTAGACCGCCCTCGGGCAATGCAGGCACAAATTGTAAATACTTAATGGTCAGCCCACGTGCCAGCCACTGCTGCTCGTAATAGGTCTTAATATCAAGAATATCGCTCACTACTTCGCCATCGTACAGGTCGCTCGTGTCCGTCAGTACCTCGAAGCCGTTTAGTTCCACCATAGCCTTGGTATATGTATATAGGAAGGGGCTGTCGCTCTTGAGGTGAATGACACCACCTGGGCGCAGTAAGCGCAGATAACGGGCTATAAAGGTCGTCCCCGTTAGGCGCTTACTAACCTTTTTCATCTGTGGGTCGGGGAAGGTTATCCACAACTCATCCACCTCGCCAGGGGCAAAGAAGTGCTCCAGTAGCTCTATCTCCGTGCGCAGGAAGGCGACGTTCTTTAGGCCACGCTCTAGGCTATCTTTGGCACCCGTCCACATACGTGCCCCCTTGATATCTACACCGATAAAATTCTTATCGGCAAAGCGTGAGGCTAGCCCTACGGCATACTCGCCCTTGCCACAACCCAACTCCAGCACTATCGGGTTATCGTTGCCGAAGAAATCCTCACGCCAACGCCCTTTATGCGGGAAGGCCTCCTGACTAATACGCGCCCACGGATACTGGAAGACATGCGGATAGCCTTCCATCTGAGCGAACTTCGCTAGTTTGTTTTTACCCATGCTAACGGCTTAGTCCTCGAAGAGTCCTAGAGACTCGCTATAGGCCATCTCCCCCTGTACGATGAAGCGAATTTCGTCCTTGCTAAACTGCCCCACTTCGTCCTTCTTGGCGTTCTTGACCACATAGTCGAGTAGTTCCTCGTCATCAAACTCAAACTCACCCTCCTCATCGTCTAGGTCTTCGCCTAGGATACCACGGCTCTCGTAAAAGTCGTAGATAAGGTCTACGAAGTAGATAATATCATCATCGCTAACACGCTCTTTAAGCTCTTGTGGAATATAGTTACGGATAAAGGCAACCGCTTCTAGGTCGTCATATCCGAGTATTTCTTCTGCCATAATTAGTTACTGCTTATTTATACGCCAAAGGTACTCAAAACTCGGCACATAGCAGCCGAAAGCCTCAGAATAGAAGGGGACGAAGCCGTCATCGACTTCGTCCCCTATTACGCATCAAGATTAGCGTCAACTACTTCCAATCTCTATCATCTGTGTGCATCAGCGTTACTGGCACATAGGATGGGAGTGTCTTCCTATCTGGATCATTCTTATCGTAATAATAAACTGCATCCATAGATCTGGTTCCGCTGTCATTCATGTAACCTACAACCCATTTGAGCTGCTTCCCGATACTAGCAGACTCCTCCAATGTAGCAATAATAGCTGGCCAGTTCTTGATAGCCCCATTATACTTATCAATAAGAGACGCATTAGGATACTCTCGTGTAATCACATCTAGCGAGTGTAGCTGCCAAAAGGAATTTTGTTGAATATCCACAAGGTCTCCTTTATATGCTGGACCTAGATATACGCACTCAATTTTAGCCCCCCTCATATCACTATATGTATAACGCCATGCTGTATATTGTTTGCGTGGGTCTAAACTCGTTTTGCTGTCATCCAATCGTAGCGCATATACTGTTGTTGTCCCTGGTTGATAAATATCCACATACTTACTTTCTTTACCTGCTATTCGGACTGTTCTTTCTCTTGATACAAGAGCGTTGGGAATAAACGATATCCCACCAGGCATAAACAACCCAGCCGCATCAAGCCCCTTAGGAACTTTCCACTCAGCTCTAGAGTTAGCGACAATAAAATCCGAAGCAGAATAAGTGTCATAGTCGTAGTAGGCAACAGACCCAGAGTAGGCAGGAACAGATTGACTGACATATTGCCTTCCAGCAGTTATTCTGGGGTCTGAAACTTTCAAATATCCAAGATCGAAGTATTCCAAAGCCAACTTCTCTCTTACGAGACGTGTGCGCTGTATAACCTTAGTACCCTCTACAGGCTTTTGATTAGAGCCCCATATATAAATCGATTTCATTTTAGGGATATCTCTGGCCACACCTCCCACCAAACGTTCTACATTTGCTAAAACATGTGTCACAGGACGTGCGTCTGCAAGACTTTCTGATTTTCTTGGGGCAGCCCAAACAAGAAAAGTCTTCCCATATGTTTCTCCTTTACTAAGAGTTACATCCAATTTTGTTGTTACGGCGTCCTCTGAAACGAATGTATAGTCGGGTTCTGCCTCCTGCGTCACCCAAGTAGCGGGCTCTGGAGTATCTACATCTACATCATTAGGAATTTTGGGCAAGCCTCCCTTATCTAAGTTGTAATACCCCTTCGTTGTTGTCAGTGCATTACTCTGATAGCGGATGCTTTTGTAGTGAGCGTCATATGCCATCTCATTCTTTAGCTCTACACGCATCAACAAGCCCAAAGCTCGGAAACGAATCTCCTTCTCGGTCTGTGCCATAAAGGTCGTTTGTCCGAAAGATTCGCTACCCAAGGTCTTTACCTGTAGCTTTGTCCAAGGGAAGTATATAGGCACAGGCTTAGCAATACGCTTCTCGGGCAAGAATGCCTGCAATGTTGTTCCATTGGGGTCATACTCTACCCGTTTAGTCTCTTTATTATAGGCACCTCCTAGGTAGCCCATAATATACCAATCTCCATCCGTAAGAGACAAGTCTCGTCCCGTCGAAAGGTCTTTAATTTTCCCCTTATAGTATAGGTGGTTAACTCCATTAGTTTTCTTCCAGACAATCTCCCCATAACGAATGTCGTTCATCTCTTTGTTTGAGACCACAACCACCGACTTCACGTTTTCCTCGGTCATCTTGAGCTCAGGACCTTTCTCTCCCAACCCAAACTCTATGGCACGCAGATCCTCTGCTTTTAATTCGAATGTAACGGTGCGTCCAGCCCCCTGAGTAGTAACTTCGCTCTTAGAGGGCATACTCTCCTCCGAACACGCAGAGGCAAGGCCAACTATGGCCAATAGCCATAGGGCTGAATAAATACTTTTCATCTTCATCTTCTCGGTCTTGTTATTTCCTTAAGATATTAGCCCGAAGTCATCGAGTTCATTCTCGCCATATCCTTCTACATTACCGTCCATCGAAAACGTGGTCAGCATGCTAAATGATTTCTTGAGGTATAATTTCTCTACCTCGGGTGCGACATAGATTGCCTTTCGCATAGATTGCTTTATTATATGTTAATACTTTAACCTAGCACCCTCGGAATATGAGGGCACAAAACCTCAGGGCCTACAGGACCTGAGTACTAACGTCAGATGTGTTAAAGGGGAAGAAACCCACCTAAATCTCGTCAATTGTCCGCAAAGGTAGTAGATTTTTCTCAATCCACCAAATATGTACATCTCATAGAAGCACTCTAATACAGATATAGCCCTATTTATTCCCTTTCTTAGTGCACGATGCACACAATGCTCCTCTCAACGAACTTTGCCTTGGCAGAACTATCAAAAAGAATAAGGTCCGGAGCCGTCAGATGACGCTCCGGACCTTTAATTTGTCCATATCCCCGAAGGGAGGGGTATGCATATTAGTAGCGCTCAGCAACTACATTCCAGTCAATGATGTTCCATACATCCTTAACGTGGTCAGCTCGGCGGTTCTGATAGCTGAGGTAGTAAGCATGCTCCCATACATCTACACCCATCAGAGGCTTCAGGCCACGTACTACAGGGTTGCTACCGTTTGCTTCCTTAGTAATCTCTAGGTTGCCCTCTGCATCCGAGGCTAGCCAAGCCCATCCTGAGCCGAAGAGTGTAGTGCAGGCTGTTAGGAACTCTGCCTGGAAGGCCTCGAAGCTACCCCACTTAGCCTCAATAGCTGCGAGAAGCTTACCCGTAGGCTTGCCACCAGCATTAGGGGCAAACTGTGTGAAGTATAGGTTGTGGTTGAGGAGCTGACCTGCGTTATTGAAGATAGCACCCTCGCTCTTCTTAACGATTTCCTCTAGGCTAGCATCAGCAAACTCAGTACCTTCGATGAGGGTATTCAGCGTAGATACGTATCCAGCTAGGTGCTTACCGTGGTGGAAAGCGATGGTTTCGGCACTGATTACAGGCTCTAGGGCATTGTCCGCATAAGGGAGGGTAAGAAGCTCAAACTTCATGGTTATATCTGTTTTTAATGGTTTGTATTACTCTGAGCCGTAGCTCTTACCCTAATAACCCCATATAGTCGAATATGTTTACCTTTGCCTATTATGAAT
>JAXFXP010000159.1:0-12813 GCA_034091595.1 Porphyromonas sp. | reverse complement strand
AAAGGCAAGGGCTTGCCCCTTGAGGTGTGAGGCGGAGCGTATATCTTGGCTCTTGATGCTCCAATGCTCCCGATAGGATTGAGTTTACTCGTTCTGCGATGTGCCAGCCTGCTTCACCGTGGGCAGATTGCTGTTCTCGATGAGCTCGACAATCGTGCCTGTGAGTTCGGTGTAGAGGAGGTCGTACTCCGTGCTGCCATCGAAGTCGTCCGTAAGGTCGTACTTCGCAAAGACCGCCTGAATAAACTTATTGCCCAAGAGGATAGGTGCTAGCTCTTCGGGAAGTGGTTCGGGAAGTTCTTCACTGAACTCGTTCTCTAAGATAGAGACGAGGGTGTTGTGCTTAGAGAAGTGTAGCCCCTGATAGAGCACTTCGCTGGACATAGCCTCGGCTTCAAGGTGTGTGAAGCCTTGGGCTACGGCATCGCAGTAGCAGGTAAGGGCTGCATCGGCACGAGCAGTGATAAAGACACTGTCAGCCATCAACTCGGGATGGTAATCCTTAAGGTAGGTCTCCAGCTTCAAGCGGAAGTAGGAGAGTTCTTTCTTTGTTGTTTTCATACGCTTCGTGATATGTGTTATAGGTTCATTGCTTGGTTAAACTTTTGTAGCTTACTTGAGAGTTCGAGCATATCGTGCTCAATCTTCTTGTTCGTGATACGAGCATAGATTTGCGTCGTCTTGATGTTGGTATGCCCCAGCATCTTCGATACACTCTCCATCGGCACGCCCTTACTGAGCGACATCGTCGCAAAGGTGTGGCGAGCCATGTGGAATGTTAGATTCTTTTTGATACCACAGAGGTCGGCTATCTCTTTGAGGTAAGAGTTGGTCTTCTGATTGGAGAGCATTGGGAAGATTAGACTCTCATCTGTTGCCTCATCATTATGATACTTTTCAATGATTTGCTCAGGGATTTCCAGCAGAAGTACATTAGACTCGATATTTGTCTTCTTTCGATTGGTCATAATCCACTTCTGGTCATTCATATAGACGATGTTGCCGTATCTGAGCATAGAGATGTCTATATACGAAAGCCCCGTGAAGCAAGAAAAGATAAAGATGTCTCTCACAAAAGATAGTCGTTGTAGAGAGAATTCTTTTTTCATGATACTTATCAATTCTTCGTCTGTCAGAAAACCTCTAGTATGCACAGTGCTTTGGGGCTTATATCCTACAAAGGGGTCTGTACGAAACAGCCCTAACTTATTGCCAAAAAGGATTACTGTGCGAAAAGTTCGCATAGTCTTATTGGCGGTATTGACATTCTGACGTGCTATGGTCCGAAGATATAGGTCGAAATCGAATACCACAGCATATACGACTTCTTTAATGAAGAGATCACTCCTCTTGTATTGCTCTTCCAAAAAGTTTTGAAAGTGCCTTTTGCAAACGTCATACTTTTTCAGAGTAGTACTTGAGATGGATATCCCAACTAGCTTGCTCTGGTTCGCAATATAGGCATCAAAGAGATCTATAATGGTGTCCATTTCCGTCTTCTTGCCAAGGAACTTACTCTTGATAAGTTCTACAGATAGGCATTCATCTGCCTCCATTTTCTTATACATGGAGGTTAGGTGAGCTCTGATACCCTCTAATTGAAGGTTTGTCTGCAAGGCCTCAGACGTTCTCCCTTTGACTTTGTTGTTTTTACTGTCCCATTGTTCGGGGGAGACATAGACCCCACTTGCTCCGAGAGAGGTTCGCTCACTATCTAAGTAGATGCGAATCATCACCGAAGCCTTCCCGTTTTTATTTACGTAGTTAGAACGCAAATAAAACATTACTCTAAAAATACTTCTCATACGCAATGCTTTCTACTGCAGTAGATATGAATTTTCCCTACTGCAAAGTTCTACATAAAATTTTGAATAGCAATGAGATGTGCGTCATCTAAACGTACTCTGTACGAACTCTCGGCTACAGGGTTTGTTTGAGGCTATTTTTTGTAGCCAGATTGTAGCCAATCTAGAGTATTTTGAGCGTATATGCAGTATCTGAGAGGTATCTCAAGTCTGAGGTTTTGATATAGAGAAAGCCTCATAACTCTTTGAAGTTATGAGACTTAGCGTTTGTTCACTCTCCCTTACGAGAGTCTATCCAGTGGTACCACCAGGAGTCGAACCAGGGACACACGGATTTTCAGTCCGTTGCTCTACCAACTGAGCTATGGTACCTTGCTTTAAAGCGGAAGCGACGAGATTCGAACTCGTGGTACGGTTACCCGTACGGCAGTTTAGCAAACTGCTGGTTTCAGCCACTCACCCACACTTCCTCGAAGCCGAAGCTCCTTAGCTTTTGCTCTGCAAAGGTAATACTTATTTTCTAACCACACAAGTACTAGGCAAAAAAAGTTGCATCCCCTCCGAGCTCAGAGCCTTTACCTGTTACTACTCAAAACACTTGTGATACTCCTTATTCAAGACTCTTGTAAAACTTCTTATAATACTCCCTATAACTATCCTTGGCCCCTGTAACATAGGGTACCTTAGCAGACTCGATGACCAAGGTACCATCTTCTGAGACAGTCCCATCCTCTGGCTTAAAATCGATGAGGATATCGATGCCCTTAGGATTCTGGGCCAAACAATCCTTGAGGTCAAGGGGCCACTGTGAGAGTTTGGGCTTCTTGATAAGCACACGTCCTCCATCGGCATACAGATAGAGATCTTGCTCACCCCTATCCTCAATGCGCTCTAGGCGTACGATAGCCTTATTCGGTGTCCCTAGACGAGCCAGAGCATCCCCAGAATACTTCCCCGTAGACTTCAGCCGCAGTTTGTCGGATAGACGCCCATAGAGCGACTCTATATAGGCCTCTATCGCCTCGCGCTTGCCACGGAATACCTCCTCTGGCAAGCGGATATCCGAGCCAAACCATGGACGAAAAGGATCATCGCACAGCGTATAAGTACAGCCGAGCTTATTGCCCGAGAAGTCATATTCGTACTCGGGGTAATAAGCGTAGCCATCACTCGCCCAAACAAGCTCGTCAACCTCGGCATGAGTATAAGTCTTGCCATTAGAAGCGAGCCTAGGGACACTGCGCCCTCCATTATGAACCAAGGAATTGGGCTTGTCTACACGCCCTATGATAGCCCATTCCAAAACCCCACCTTCAGCATAGATCATCGAAAAGGCATAGCTATCGGCGGAAAGCTCCAGATTATCGGCAGAAAATTTGTCGAATAGCAAGCTGTCGAATAGCAAGCTCTGAGTAAACTCTTCGTCATACTCCTCTATAAAACCTAGGACCGCAGACTTGTAAGATTCTAGGTCCACGCTGTAGAACGCTATGAAGGGCGCTACGGCCTTGCTCGGCTTCTTGTTTTCCCAAGGGTTGGGCGCAGGATTCTTGTCAGTCATTACGCCCACGGAGACGAGGGCATAGCGCTTGTCGACGGTAGTATATATGAGGCGACAGTGGCGTTTGCCTTTCAGCTCGCGCTGTAGGCGCTGTAGGTTATCCTCCTTGCTACTGGCCGCGACCTGAGACTCGGGGTCAGCGACAGACACAGGCTTAGCCGTAGCCTCTACTGCTGGCAAAGCCAACAGACACGTAAGGATTAGAAGTAGTTTTTTCATCGTGGATTTAAGTATTGATTGCTAGTATCTGTATAAGCGTCAGGCATTAAAGATTTATTATCTGATGTACAAATATATAAAATGCATGCCATTTATTCGCTGTAGCCTCCTGGGGCAGAGCATCGTCAACCGCCTGGTCAGCCGTAGGGACTTATGCTTAATCGGAAATTTATCGTACCTTTGCCCCCGCAAGAGAGAAAGTCAATTGCATTAATTGTGGTTTGGTCAGGTAGCTCAGCTGGATAGAGCAATAGCCTTCTAAGCTATCGGTCCTGGGTTCGAATCCCAGCCTGATCACGATGCCGGCCGTAGACGTCCCCTGTGGACATCTACGGCCGGTATTAGTATTACAAGGCAGGCGCACTAGCCCTCGCTACGCTCCGCCTCAAGGAGCTGGGCAGCCTCGCAGAGGTGCTGGTACCACTCATCCCCGAAGGCACGTCTTAGTGGCCCCTCTAGGAATTGATATACACGCTTGCCTTCACGGCGTCCACGCTTGAGCGCACACTTGCAGACGCTCCACTTGTGGTAATTGACCGCCGTGAAGTCCTTGTACTCGGTTAGGCGAATAGGGTAGAGCTGACAGCTGATGGGCTTTATCCAGTCTATCTTACCTTCGTAATACATCTTCTCGTAGGCGCAGAGGCAGTTGCCCTTGTCGTCATAGGTCGTAAAGACGCAGTCTTTGCCATCGACAATGCTGGTAACCTCGTCGCCATCTTCGTCCAGGTAGCTGACGCCCTGAGCTGCAATAATCTCCTTAGCTCGTGGTGCTAGTAGGTGCTCTACAGCGGGCAGATGCTTACGCAATAGCTCAGCCTCGCCAGGGGCTAGGGGCGCACCGCTGTCGCCCTCTATGCAACAGGCACCTTTGCACTGCTCGTAGTCGCAGGCGAACATCACCTCGAAGACATCAAGGCTAACAATCTTGCCGTCTATATCAATCATATCGACACGCTCTTAGTAATCCGTATATAAAGTGAAAAAGCCCCTAGGCTATCCTAGAGGCTTCTGTTGAGCGGAAGACGGGACTCGAACCCGCGACCCTAACCTTGGCAAGGTTATGCTCTACCAACTGAGCTACTTCCGCAAGCGCTTGAGGTTTCCCTCTCATTTGCACTGCAAAGGTATAACGAATAATTGATATACGCAAGACCTGACGCAAAGTTTTTTTCTCACACCAATGCCTATCCACTGATTATCAAGGTAGTAGGGGAGTAGATTTTTTAGTGGTCAGTGGTCAGTATGCAGTGGTCAGTGAGCAGTGGGCAGTGGTCGGTAGCTAGTAGGCTAGTGGGGGCGGGCTTAAGCCCGCCATGCTAGAGCTAGTGGGCCTAGTGAGACTAGTAGACCTAGTGAGACTAGATCTGGCGTGCGCCAGCCACTGCCCACTGCCCACTGATCACTACTCCCCGACAAACATATACCGCTCCTCGCTGAGGGGGACGAGGCGGAAGGTACCCCCCTCGGGCAATGCCTTGTCCGAGACGTAGCGCACGAGCGAGAGACGCATATAGTCCCGTAGGCGCTCCTCGGGTATGCCTATCAGCGCCCAGGCCTCGTCGATACTGGGCAGCTGGAGGTCTATCGTGAGGGTGTAGGCTAGGTGCGTGGCTTCGGCCTGCTCTAGCTCATAGGCTGCACTATTGCCAGCGCCCCAGCTCTGCATCATCAACAGGCCCGTTACCTGTGCTTGCAGGGCATAGGCACGATCGCTAGTCATCATCACCTCAGGGTAGGGCATAGCATAGCCGAGGTCTTCGTATACTTGTCCCCAGGGGAAATACTCGCTGAGGTCGTTGAGGTCGATAGTAGTCATAATTAGTTATTAGTAGTCAGTGGCTAGTGTGCAGTGGTCGGTGGGCGGTACTCAGTGGCTAGTGGGGCGGGCTTAAGCCCGCCATGCTAGATCTAGTAGGCCTAGTGAGACTAGTGGCCCTAGTAAGACTAGATCTGGCGTGCGCTGCCCACTGCATACTGCCCACTACTCGCTTGCCAACTGCATCTTATGTAGCTGTGTATAGTATCCTCCGAGGGCTAGTAGCTCGCTATGCGTGCCCTGCTCTACAATGCGACCCTCGTGCATCACGCAGATGATATCGGCATTGATAATCGTCGAGAGGCGGTGCGCTATCACGATGGTCGTGCGGTTCTGCATCAGACGCTCCAGAGCCTCCTGCACCAGTCGTTCGCTAGCGGTGTCGAGGGCACTGGTAGCCTCATCCAGTATCATTATCGGCGGATTCTTGTAGACGGCTCGGGCGATGGAGAGGCGCTGACGCTGACCGCCGGAGAGCTTCGTCCCGCGGTCGCCAATATTGGCCTCGTAGCCCTCGGGCTTCTCTAGAATGAATTCCTCGGCGTGGGCTATGCGTGCTGCCTCCCTAATATCCTCTATCCGTGGGGCATCGTGCCCGAAGGAGATGTTATTAGCAATGGTATCGTTGAAGAGTATCGGCTCTTGGTTCACGTTGCCGATGATACTGCGCAGCTCGTGGCTATCCAGCTGGCGTATATCCACGCCATCTATCAGGATAGCACCCTCCTCTACGTCATAAAAGCGTGGTATCAGGTCTACAAGCGTCGTCTTGCCACTACCACTCTGCCCCACGAGCGCCACAGTCTGTCCCTTCGGTATCCTCAGGTTAATATCACGTAGCACCCAGCGCTCGCCATAGCGGAAGCTGACCCCACGCAGCTCAATAGCCTCCTCGAAGCGCAGGGGCTTAGGCTCGGCAGGCTCTTGGATAGGATTCTCGGCCAGCATCAGGCGGTCGATACGCTCCATAGAGCCCATACCCTTGCGGATGGTGTAGAAGCCTTTGGATAGCTCCTTGAGTGGGTTGATGAGGCTATAGAAAATCACCAGATAGTAGATGAAGGTAGGGGCTGTAATGCCTCCCGAGCCACTGACAATAAGCAAGCCCCCGTACCACAATACGATAGCGATGGTGGCAGTGCCTAGGAATTCGCTCATCGGGTGCGCCAGCTGCTGTCGGCGGAAGAGCTGCATCAGGCTACGGCGGTGGCGGTCGTTACCCTCTAGGAAGCGGGCATTCATCCAGCTTTCGCTCGTGAAGGCCTTGATGATACGCAGTCCGCTGAGCGTCTCCTCGATCATACTCATCACCTCGCCCCAGAGGTTCTGTACCTCTAGGCTATCCCGCTTGAGGCTCTTGCCCACACGCCCCATTACGAAGCCCGCCACGGGTAGGACGCAGAAGACGAAGAGCGTCAGCTCCCAGCTAATGGCAATCATCGTACCGAGGTACAGGATAATCATAATAGGATTCTTGAGCATTAGGTCTAGAGTACTCATAATAGAATTCTCCACCTCGCCCACGTCTCCCGTGATACGAGCTAGTATATCCCCCTTGCGCTCGCTAGAGAAGAAGCCGAGTGGTAGCTCGAGTATCTTGCGGTAGATGGCCACACGTATATCCCGCACTACGCCTGTACGGATGGGTATCATAGCATAGAAGCCGAGGTAGGTAGCCCCTACCTTGAGCCCTGTCATCACTACTAGATAGAGCCCTAGGAGCATTAGGGTGTGGGACATCCCTTGTTCCTCGGCTAGGCGTCCGACGTAGTAGGAGAAGTTGTTGTTGAGCACCTGCACGAGCTCTCGCCAGTCGGCAATGCGCATCCAGCTAAGGCCCTCGAGGCTCATCAGGCTATCCACACGCTCCTTGATACCGAAGAGTATCTCCAGTATCGGCATCACCAGCGAGAAGGCCAGTAGGTTGAGGATAGCGCTGAGGATATTAGCGACTACGCTCAGCACCAAATACCATCTATAAGGCGGTACGAAGCGTCGTATAAATCTAAATAAGTCGTTCATTAAGTGGTCAGTGGGGCGGGCAGAGCCCGCAGTGGTCGGTGGCTAGTATGCAGTGGTTAGTGGCGTGCGCCAGCAACCGATCACTGACCACTAGCCACTGCCCCCTAACCTACGCGCTAAGGCATGCAACATACGACCAATCTCGGCTAAGCCCCCTAGGATAGGCCGTATCTCGGTTTCAGAGAGATAACCCACTCGCTCACATAGTAGCAATTGCGTCTCCAGCTCTGCACGAGAGCCCTGTGCCACGTAGATAAAACGTACAAACTCTTTGGTTGAGTTGCGCTCTGCACCCTCAACAATATTAGAGGGTATCGATAGGGCAGCTCTCCTCATCTGATCTGACAAGCCGTAACGCTCATCTATAGGTAAACGCTTAACAAGCGCATAAAGTTCTACCGTACACTGCATAGCCTTTTGCCATACTTGCAGCTCCTGATATGAGAGGACTTTCATGGTTTTATCGGTTATTAGTGGGCGGTGGAGCGGGCGGAGCCCGCAGTGAGCAGTGGCTAGTATGCAGTGGTCGGTAGCGTGCGCCAGCAACTGATCACCGACCACTGATCACTGACCACTGATCACCTATCCTTATACCTAAACACCAGCGAGAAAAGCACTGCCACCACGAGGGCATAGCCCGCGAAGATAAACCACGAGGTCTGCCAGCCCGCCATACGTGCCATGGGATCCGTCTGAGACTGCACGTAGTGATTCGTTACTGCCCCTGCAGCCAGCGAACCTATCGTCGCCCCAATGCCATTGGTCATGATCATAAACAGCCCCTGCGCACTAGAGCGAATGCCAGCATCCGTCTCCTTGTCCACAAAGAGCGAACCCGAGACATTAAAGAAGTCAAAGGCCACCCCATACACCAGCATGCTCAGCAGGAAGAGCCATACGCCATCACCGGGATTACCCAGCCCTAGGAAGCCGAAGCGCAGCGCCCAAGCCAGCATCGCTATCAGCATCACATTGCGGATACCGAAGCGCTTAAGCGCAAAAGGTATCAGCAGAATACACAAGGTTTCAGAGGCCTGAGAGAGAGCGATTAGCACATTGCTATACTTCACACCGAAGGTTTCGGCATACTCCGGTATCGCCCCAAAGTCTCCAAGGAAGGGATTAGCAAAGCCGTTCGTTATCTGTAGGCTCACACCTAGCAACATTGAGAAGACGAAAAAGAGTGCCATCTTGGGCTGACGAAAGAGCGTAAAGGCCCTTAGCCCCAGAGCCTCTACAAGTCCTTTGCTCTCACCAGCAGGCGAAGTGGGGCAGTGGGGCAGCGTGAAGGTGTAGCCGAAAAGCAGCAGGCCCACCAGCCCCGAGACCAGAAACTGGCCGCTCGTAGACTCTAGCCCCAGGAGGCTAACCGTCAGCATCATACAGATGAAGCCCACCGTACCAAAAACACGTATTGGGGGGAAAGCCTTGATGAGGTCCTCTCCGCTCTGCTCTAGTGCCGTATAAGCTACCGAATTGGATAGCGCCAGCGTAGGCATATAGAAGGCAACACTAAGCGTATACAGAGCAAATAGCCCGTTGGGAGAGAAGCCTTCCTGACCGGTATACCACCAAGCGGCAATCATCAAAAGGCCCGCCACCAGATGGCAGAGCCCCAGGAGGCGCTGTGCGGGTATCCAGCGGTCCGCCACGATACCCATCAGGGCTGGCATAAAGAGCGATACTATACCCTGCATCGCATAAAACGAACCAATCTCTGTAGCCATACCTGCTCCAGCCAAATAGCGGCCCATCGAGGTAAGGTAAGCGCCCCAGACGGCGAACTCTAGGAAGTTCATCAGCGTCAGGCGTAGCTTGATATTGCTATTCATACTGTCTAAGTAGTTGTTTGTCTAAGGGACAAAGATAGGTATTTATAGTGGTTAGTAGACGGTGGGCAGTAGGCAGCTAGATCTAGTCTCACTAGTGTGCCTAGTCTCACTATCTAGTATGGCGGGCTTAAGCCCGCCAGTAACCCACTACCCACTGACCACGAATACCCCACTACCCACTATATAGGCACTTGTCCACCTATTAGGCGGACGATTCATTGCCTGATAGGCGGCAAATATCAAAGCCGAGCTAGTTATATAACCAACTCGGCTTGCTTGACAACCGTGGGAGTAATCTCCTAGAAGCGATAGCTTAAGCTCACTAGGAAGTTACGTCCGGGCATATTATAGCCATCCTTTTCGAAATAATGCTCATCTAGCATATTATTTAGATGCAGGCTCAGACGCAATTTATCAAACAAAGTATAATGCGCTGCAGCATCGAAGGTCATAAAGCGAGGGTTAATAATTTGGCCATTTTTGGCAACCTCGGGATACTCTGCTGCGAGCAACTTGGGCAACTCTGGGCGAATAACAGTACCACTTGCCCAATCCTTTGTATTCCAATTATTGTCTACAGAGGCACCAGCATAACGCCCTTTAATACTTAGCTCTAGAGCCTTATGTGCAAAATCTAAGCCGAAAGTGATATTCTGCTTACGAACGAGCAGCATATCTTCCCATTTATCCTTAGCCTTGGTATACATTTTATTATCAAAGAGCAGTGTCGCATTGACGTAAGTCCTGAGATTGAAGTCGTAGTTTACGAGACTGCCGAAGTCATAAGATAAGAGTAACTCCAGCCCCGAGAGCTTAGCCTTATCACCATTGGCAAAGGTTTTCACCTTATCCTCTCCCGACACCGAATAAATCATATCCTTGATATCTGTATGGAAGTAACTAGCGTCCACAGATAACCCGAGCCCTCTATTACTATAGCCGAGCCCAGCATCGACAGTAAATGAGCGCTCTGGCTTGAGGTCGGGGTTACCACGAGTCTTACCGTAGTCCCCCTCATACTCTCCAGACTTTTGGTAAGCATCAGGGGCCAAGAAACCACCACCAGCAGAGCTATGCAGGAGCAAGCCCTCGGCAAGTTCGTACTTAATACCTACATTAGGGGTAAGATTGATGAAAGTCTCACTTTTTGCTGCATTTTTGAGGTACTGATCTGCCTCCAAGCGAAAATTTATATAGTCTAGTCGAGCGCCCAAGGAGAGAGTTAGAGCTTCGCCTAGCAAGCTCAGATTGCTCTGAGCAAATGCACCCAAACCGCTGCTACCGTAAGCAGGCTGATATGGCTTTTTCCCAGCTCCTGTTTTGCCATCGAAGCTTAGGCTCTCTCTCTTCATCTGCTGCCCATCTAGACCGATGGTGAGCTGTTGCGCACCAAAGCTAATATTATCCTGTAGGAGGAAGCCCAGAGTATTGAGCTTGATCTTGCTCGTAGCGATAGCATCTGGGCTGTTATACTTATTATAGTAATCAGCGCGCTCTATATTGTAGTAAGGGCTAAACTGTAGTGTATGCCCAGCAAAGCGTCCGAGTAACTCTAGCGAGGTAGAGTATCGGTTGAGGTCTTTACCTTTTATCGGCTCCGTAGACCAATGATGCCCACCTGTAGGCAGGCCATTGGCAGCGAAGAGGCTGTTGTATAGATTGAGCGACCATTGAGGAGAGAAATCGTATCCTAGACGCACACGGCCCATCAGAGACTTATAATGGCTGCCACGGCTTTCTTTACCCTTGGTCTGAGGGTCAAGGATAGTTTCCTCTAGCACGCTCTTTTTTAGGAAAGAATTATGCCCAAAGGTGTAGGAGTCTTTCTGGGCATTATATCCAAAGCTAGCATCGAAAGACAAATTCCCGACTATGGCGCCACCTAAAGCGAAGGAAGCGCGCGTAGCGTTATAACTCCCATAAGACAGAGATGCACCACCAGATAGGGTATCTTTGCTCTTATTAGTAATCATATTCACAACCCCACCCATAGCACCAGTACCATAGATGGCCGAAAAAGGACCTTTGAGTACTTCCACCTGAGCTACGTCGTTTATGCCTAGAGAAGAGACGTTGTCTGTGCCCGTCGGAATACCGTTGGTCAGTACTGTAACGTAGCGCCCACTAGGACGAAAGCCACGTAACCCGATCGTGGTGAGGAATCCTGGATACTGTACGACATCGATGGAGCTATGACTCTTGAGTAAATCTCCTAGATTCGTCTTGGCACTACGAACAATGATCGGAGCCTGGATAAGCTCTACTTTGCTGGGGATTTTCTTGAGGGGTACTACAGTACGCATACCATATACCGTTACCTCCTGCAGATGGCGCAGCGAATCTGTCTGCGTCTGCATCGTGGCCTGCACATGCGAGGAGGCTACTAAGGTTGCCACCACGAAGGTGAGCGTCAGTTTTGTTTTCATTGGCTTTGGTTAATTGGTTTGTTTATTTTAGTCTGTTTAAGGCTACATAGGCGAGAGCAAGGGTAAGGTCACTGATAAGCAAGCGATATATGGGAGTATCTCCAGCTCCTTGATGTAGCCGTACTCGCTTCAGATCTAGTGGTTCTAGCCCTTGCTGAGACAACATCGCAGTAAGGAGCATTTGAGATGTATTCAATAAACTATCATCAGAAATCATCCCCCAACGATTCTGATCAACAAAATGCACTATACCTGCAATAGGTGTAAATATCTCCTGTTCACTGTCAATGCTACTTATCACCTCTCTAAGTTTGCCTTTATCTGCCTGTGCATCTATATGCGTAGCATAAGACAATATGCGCTCTCGGGTGATATTGTACCTTTTGCACTGCCATTCTATAGAGGCTTGACGCTCCGGATTCATACCCGTCTGATTAGCTAAAGCTTTGTGGACAGCTTCTTTTACACTCTGCCCAATCATTTCACCTAGCAAGACATGCTTACCCGCATTATAGAGTACAACGGGAGAGTCCTCATTGCAGACAGCTATAACACTATCTGTTCCCGACCCTGTGGCTAAACCCTCTGAATACATACTAGCAGCCATTAACTCCTGAAGAGCCGCAGTCTTAGCTTCCGTCGCTGTTACTATGGCTCTGGTCAAAGCACCAGGATCTAGCTGCGCATTAATGAATAGAAATATATTGATGGTCCCAGGAGGTAGCAGTAGACTAGCCTTAGCGAACTCATCATAGGTAGCAGGATCTCCTGCTCGGCCTCCATTGACATCGACCCCTGCTGTAACAACAGCCATAACCTCGACACCGTGATACGTGCGTGTAGCGCTTGCCCTATTCTCTATTAAGGCTGCCGTCCCCATACCTGTTGTTGCTTCTACTGGCAGGCCAAGCTCTCTCGTAGTGATGGCGTAGTGCTCTGCGATGTTTTTACCTTTCATTCCTGGGCAGGCTTTCTTTGAGCTTAGTAGGGCTCGACCACAGCTATGGTTAAAGGCATAGCATAAATCATTACGATAGCCACCATTGTGATTGGATGTACTGACGACCCCTCTTTTGCCTGCGAACTCAATGATCAGGCTCTCCTGATGGAAGTAGGCTTTATCTCCCAT
>JAXFXP010000158.1:0-15425 GCA_034091595.1 Porphyromonas sp. | reverse complement strand
CCCGTGGTACGACTACGGATATTCCTCGCTACGCCCTGCGAGGCCTACTGATGGATGTCGGGCGTAAATATATCCCGATGAACTACCTCAATAAGCTCGTCAAGGTGATGGCCTACTACAAGATGAATACTCTACAGGTGCATCTCAACGATAATGGATTCAAACAGTTCTTCGGGGGAGACTGGGACAAAACTTCGTCGGCTTTCCGCCTAGAGAGCTCTACCTATCCGGATTTGGCTATCAAGGGCGCATCTTATAGCAAGCAGGAGTTTATAGATTTCCAGATACAGGCAGAGCGTCAGTATGTAGAGATTATCCCCGAGATAGATGTGCCTGCGCATTCTTTGGCTTTTAGCCGCATTCGTCCCGAGATTGCCAGTAAGGAGTATGGCAAGGATCACCTAGACTTATTCAACGAGGAAACATACAAGTTTGTAGATGCTCTATTCGATGAGTACCTATCGGGCCCTAACCCCGTTTTTCGCTCTAAGCGTATCAATATCGGTACCGATGAGTATAGCAATGCCAAGGAAGATGTGCGTGAGAAGTTTCGCTACTTTACAGATAGGTACATCAAGTATGTGCAGAAGTACGGCAAACAAGCTGCGCTATGGGGAGCACTGACGCATGCCTATGGCAAAACACCTGTTACGAGCAAAGATGTAGTGATGATGTGCTGGTACAATGGCTATGCAGACCCTAAGGCAATGAAGAAGGCAGGCTATCAGATCGTGAGTATCCCAGATGGCTATACCTACATCGTACCTGCAGCTGGTTATTATTACGACTATTTGGATACGGATATGCTCTATAAGCGGTGGACACCAGCTCAGATAGGCAATCAGAAGTTTGAGGACCAAGACCCATCGATTCTGGGGGGTATGTTCGCTGTGTGGAACGACCATTATGGCAATGGTATCACTGTCAAGGATATTCACCATCGTGTGATGCCTGCTATGCAAATGATTGCGCTGAAGACATGGACGGCACACGATACCTCAGTAGCACTGGACGTTTACAATACAAAGCGTCATTTGCTGAGCGAGGCCCCTGGTGTCAATGAGCTGGCCCGTATAGGCAAACCTAGTAGTGTCGTATATACACAGAGCCAGCTACGTCCAGGCAACCGTCTACCACACGAAGAGATAGGCTATAATTATAAAGTCCACTTTACGATAGAGCCCAAGGAAGAAGTCAAGGGGACGGAGCTATTTCGCTCAGAGAATGCCGTGTTTTATCTCTCGGACCCTAAAAGTGGGCGCCTCGGCTTTGCCCGTGATGGCTACCTCAATACCTTCAGCTATACGCTACCTAAGGAGGGCAAGGTACAGCTAACCATCGAGGGGAACAATAAAGAGACTAGGCTCTATATCGATGGTAAACACAGAGAGACTCTAGGAGCGCTTGCCCTAGTGGCTTATACCGAGGCTGATAGATTTGACCCTCTGTACGAGTCTCCAGACCCATTTACAACGCAGATGTATAAGATCGGGGCGAAGATGAACTATCAGCGCACGCTAGTCTTCCCACTGCGTATAGCAGGTAAGTTTCGGAGTAAAATTACGGACCTTCGTGTAGAGCGTCTGGGGCAGTAGTAAACGACCTATCCCACGGGGGGGACTAAAGCTGGCCCAAGCCGCCAGCCTCAAGCTCGCCTCCCTAGTGCTCAGCTCCGCTTGGGCACTAGGGAGGCTGAGAGAAGGGTCTCTATGTTTTCCGATGGTGTAGGGCAGGGCATCCAGCGAATTGCATTATCTTTGTAGCTCGTAAACAAAGGAAGAATGTAAATGAAAAGCGATAGCGTTGTACTCATACCTACCTATAATGAGTGCGAAAACGTAGCTAAGATGATTGATGCCGTCATGGCACTGCCCGATGGTATAGATATCCTGATAATAGACGACAATTCGCCCGATGGTACAGCGCAAATTGTCAAGACTAAGCAAGCGGAGTACCCTCATCGTCTACATCTATTGGAGCGTCCTGGTAAACAAGGACTCGGACGCGCTTACATAGCCGGTTTCCGCTGGGCTCTCACAGAGGGCTATACTTATATAACGGAGATGGACTGCGATTTTAGTCATCCGGTGGAACGCCTGCCTGCGCTTATACAGACGGTGCGTAGCGGGCAGGCCGACCTTTCTATAGGTTCGCGTTATATCTCTGGAGGCGAAGTCCGCAATTGGCCTTTGAGCCGTATTGCCATCAGTCGGGGGGCTTCTCTCTATGTCCGCCTGATTACGGGCTTCCCCGTGCGAGACACTACGGCAGGCTTCGTATGTTATCACCGCAGTGTCTTGGAGCACATCGATTTGGATCAGATACGCTTCTATGGTTATGGCTTCCAGATAGAGATGAAGTATGCTGCCTATTGCTTGGGCTTCCAGTTGGTAGAGATTCCTATTGTATTTGAGGATCGTGTCCTAGGGAGCTCCAAAATGAGTGGCGCTATATTTGGTGAAGCTTTCAGAGGTGTCGTAGAGATGCGATGTGATCGCTGGAGGGGCAAATTCCCTGCAGGGCGTCGCAAAGGAATGTAATAATAGATTGGAGGCTATGCTCGTACTACTGCGTGATTTGCTTCGGGGCTACAAGTGGTCCCTTATAGGGATACTCTTCATCGGGGTGATGTCCACCCTGGTGTCCCTCAGTACGGTATGGCTCAGCAAATGGATTGTCGATGTCGTTACGGGCGTAGCCGTGGGGGATTGGCGCTGGCTGGGGATAGCTTTTATGGCGACACTCGGGATAACGGCCCTCCTACGTTTGTGGGGAATATCACTGACTAATCGCACAGCAGTACGCATGGGTAATGCTGTGCGATTGCGCGTATTTAGACACCTGCTATATACACGCTGGGAAAGCCTCAAAGAGCTGCATACGGGCGATATGCTCACCCGTATCATCAAGGATACAGACGACGTAGTGCAGCTACTCATCGTCTCACTACCTAGTGCTATTATCAATGTACTACAGCTCGTAGCCTCTCTGGCTATGCTGTATTATTTCGATGCCACATTAGCTATGATGTTAGGCATAGGTATGCCTGCAGTACTGCTCTTTAGCCGGATTTTTTATCGTAAGATGCTCTCATATAGCAAGGCTATCAAAGAGACAGAGAGCCATATCAATACACAGATGCAAGAGGCTCTGGGCAATCAGACGGTCATCCGCACCTTTGAGCGCCAAGAGGAGGAGGTAAACCGCCTAGGGCTAACCCAAGCGAAACTCTACAACCAAGTACGTAGCCGTGTGGGGCTAACAATATACGGCAATGTGATGGCTAGTGCCGCCTTCAGTGGCGGCTATGCCGTGGCCTTCCTCTGGAGTGCTTGGAGCTTGCTACGGGGTATGATTACCTTCGGGACAATGACTTCCTTCCTGCAGCTCGTGGTGCGTATACAGAGGCCTATGGGAGATCTGATGAGTCTAGTGCCTGGTATGATTGCCTCCAAGGCTGGTATCGACCGTCTGGTAAATCTGCTCGAGTACCAAACGGAGCATTACCACAAGGCTGAGGTTATGCGTGGCAAATTGCGTCTAGTGGCCAAGGATATGTTCTTTCGCTACGAGGATGCCGAGGAAGATATTTACCAAAACTTTTCGCTAGAGCTACGCTCAGGGCAGATGGTAGCTATCATGGGGCGTACAGGAGCTGGTAAAACTACACTCCTGCGCTTGCTGCTCGGCCTTGTACGCCCTCAGAAGGGCTCTATAGTCCTTGACAATGGAGACCATTGTGAGGAGATAAGCGAGGCCACACGTAGCAATTTCGTCTACGTGCCTCAGGGCAACTCGCTCTTTAGCGGTACGATCCGAGAGAATCTATTAGTCGGGGAGAATACAGCCGACGACCGACGTCTCAGGCAGGTACTACATACGGCATCTGCGGACTTCGTGTGGGAGTTGCCCGAGGGGCTAGATACCGTCCTCGGAGAGAAAGGCAGTGGTGTTAGTGAGGGGCAAGCTCAGAGGTTGGCCATAGCACGCTCTCTGCTACGGCCAGGACGCATATTGCTCCTCGATGAGGCCACGAGTGCGCTCGATGAGCGTACCGAGGAGGCTTTCTTACAGAACCTACGTAAGCATCTGGAGGATCGTATAATAATCTTCATCACACACCACAAAGCTGTCGCAGATGCCTGTGACCAAGTAATACAGATATAACGACAATGCAGGACTTACAACTCTTTTGGATGTTCTTTCGGATAGGCATCGGGACTATAGGCGGTGGCTATGCTATGGTGCCTATGATACAGCATCAGATTGTGGAGGAGAAGGGATGGTTGAGCGAAGAGGAGTTTCTAGATATACTCGCCATATCTCAGACCGCTCCTGGGGTCTTCGCTGTGAATATGAGCCAACATATTGGGCAGAAGATAGGGGGACTGCGTGCCTCTATACTTGCTACGCTAGGTGTAGTGCTTCCTTCATTTATTATCATATTACTACTGGCGACGATATTCCGCAGTTTCCGGGATAACCGCTGGGTGGAGTATGCTTTTATGGGAATACGCCCTGTAGTGGTGGCGCTCATTGCCGCACCCGTATTCTCGATGGCCAAGAGTGCTAAGCTCAGCTGGCAAACGCTGTGGATACCGGTGTTGGTAGCAGGGCTTATCTACTTATTCGACGTCTCGCCCGTATATGTCTTACTAGCGGCAGCCCTTATGGGCTATCTGTATGCACGCTGGCAGTCCTAAGCTCTCAGGCAAGTATGCTGGCGGTGGGCAGAACTTATATAATTAGTACCTTTGTATACGTAACGTAATTACACCTTCATTTAGATACTTACTCATGCAAGAGAAGATTCTTATTTTAGACTTCGGCTCACAGACGACGCAGCTGATAGGTCGCCGTCTGAGAGAACTAAACACTTACTGCGAGATTGTCCCGTACAACCGGCTCCCCGAGAGTCTAGAGGGTATAGCGGGCATCATCCTATCAGGTAGTCCACACTCGGTATATGATGCAGAGGCTTTCCGTATAGACCTTAGTCAGCTGCGTGGCAAGCGCCCCCTCCTGGGGATATGCTACGGTGCTCAGAGTCTAGTACATCAGGCTGGTGGACGGGTAGAGCCCTGCGAAACACGTGAGTACGGTCGAGCTCACATAACGCTCCGAGGTGAGGACCGTCTATTGGCCAATGTCGTAGAGGGTGGTATCGTTTGGATGTCTCACGGAGATACTATTACGGAGTTACCAGCAGGCTTCTCTATCATCGCTAGCACTGAGGATGTGCCAGCGGCTGCCTTCCGCATAGAGGGCGAAGAGACCTGGGGCTTACAGTTTCATCCTGAGGCATTCCACAGTGAGCAAGGAATGGCTTTCCTCGAGAATTTTCTCGATGCAACGGGTATCAAAGGAAATTGGTCCCCTGCGTCATTTGTAGAGAGTACCGTAGCGGCCCTCAAGGCTCAGCTGGGGGACGATAAGGTGATACTAGCTCTATCTGGCGGTGTGGACTCATCTGTAACAGCAGTACTGCTACATCGTGCTATTGGGCGTAATCTAACCTGTATCTTTGTCGACCACGGTTTGCTCCGTAAGAACGAGTTTGAGAACGTGCTTCGAGACTACGAACACTTGGGACTCAATGTAATTGGTGTCAATGCTAAGGAAAAGTTCCTGTCTCAGCTGGCGGGCGTTACCGATCCTGAGGAAAAGCGTAAGATTATCGGTCGTGGCTTTATTGAGGTATTCGACGAAGAGGCTAAGAAGCTCAAAGATATCAAATGGCTAGGGCAGGGGACTATTTACCCCGACGTGATTGAATCTCTCAATATCACGGGCAAAGTCATCAAGAGCCACCACAACGTAGGGGGACTACCTGAGCGAATGAACCTCAAGCTTGTAGAGCCACTACGTCTCCTTTTCAAGGATGAAGTGCGTCGTGTAGGTCTAGAGCTAGGTATGCAGGAGCATTTGATCAAGCGTCAGCCTTTCCCTGGCCCGGGACTCGGCATCCGCATCATCGGTGAGCTGACGGAGGAGAAGATAGAGATACTGCAGAACGCAGACGATATCTATATGAGTCTAATGCGCGAGTGGGGACTGTACGACCAAGTATGGCAGGCCGGTGCGATACTACTACCTATCAAGAGTGTAGGAGTAATGGGAGACGAACGTACCTACGAATATACGATCGCTCTGCGTGCTGTAACGAGCATGGATGCTATGAGTGCGGACTGGGCACATTTGCCCTATGAGTTCCTCGCCAAGGTGAGCAACGAGATCATAAATAAAGTACGTGGCGTAAACCGCGTAGTCTACGATATCTCTTCGAAGCCACCCAGCACCATCGAGTGGGAGTAATAGGGATGCTAGTATAAAGTAATAACCAAAAACGAAAGCTCCTCGATAAGTCTAGGCTTATTGAGGAGCTTTGATAGCTTAGAAATGTCTAAACACCAAGCAGGAGGGAAAAAGGTAACGACCCGCACCCTCCTAGATATGAAAAGAAATGGAGAGCCTATCGGTATGCTTACAGCATATGATTATACGATGGCTCGCCTAGTAGACGCTGCAGGACTAGATATGATACTTGTCGGAGACTCTGCAGCCAACGTAATGGCTGGGCATATGACTACCCTGCCAATCACTCTGGACCAAATGATTTATCATGCTGCCAGCGTTGTGCGCGGAGTAGAGCGTGCTATGGTCATCGTCGATATGCCTTTCGGCTCATATCAGACGAGCCCTCAGGAGGCTGTGGCTAATGCTATACGGATTATGAAGGAAACAGGAGCTGATGGGGTCAAACTAGAGGGTGGTGCTAGCGTGGCCGATGCTATACGGATGATTGTCCAGTCTGGTATCCCTGTGGTGGGGCATCTAGGACTAACGCCTCAGAGTGTCTTTCAGTTTGGGGGCTTTGGCCTGAGAGCCAAGGAGGACGCCGAGGCACAAAAGCTGCTAGAGGAAGTCAAGTTGTTGGAGTCCTTAGGCGTATGCTCTATTGTACTAGAGAAGATACCAGCAGCATTAGCCAAGCGTGCTGCCTCTAGCGTTCGGGTACCTATCATAGGTATTGGTGCTGGTGTAGATGTCGATGGCCAGGTGCTGGTGCTACAAGATGCTCTGGGGATGGACGAGGCATTCCGTCCCAAGTTTGTACGTAGGTTTGCTCATCTGCAACAAGTAATTATTGATGCACTTGGTGGGTATGTAGCGGCTGTAAAGGATAAAACGTTCCCCAACGAAACAGAAGCATACTAAGGGCTATGAACATAATAGAGGCTTTAGGACTGAATGACTTTGTTACCTGGTGCGATTACATAGGGACTTTCGCCTTTGCTATCAGTGGTATAAGACACGCTGCTGCTAAGGGTTTCGACTGGTTTGGTGCCTATGTGGTAGGCCTTGTAACAGCAGTAGGTGGGGGGACTCTAAGGGATATAATGATCGGCTTACCCCCATTTTGGCTACAGCAACCCTCTTACCTAATCGTTACGGGCTTAGCCTTGCTGTTTACCATCATCTTTAGACGTCAGGTAGTGCGGGCTAACCATTCGCTTTTCTTTTTTGACTCTATCGGCCTAGGGCTATTCGTCGTAGTAGGTATGGCCAAGACCTTCGATGTAGGCTTCCCATGGTGGACAGCTATCATTATGGGTACTGTTACGGGGAGCTTCGGGGGGCTAATTAGAGATATTCTCATCAATGAGGTACCTCTAATCTTTCGCAAGGATGTATATGCTACAGCCTGTATCTTCGGCGGCTTAGTGTATGTATTGCTGATGTATTGCACTGCGCTTACTATCTCCTGGGTACAGTTCCTATCAGCAGCCTCGGTCTTGGTCCTGCGTTTCGTGTCTGTGATATTTAGTCTGAATATTCCTAGCTTTAGCCCACATGTAGAGGAGGAGGGCTAAGAGCAGATAAGGTGTCTCCATCTAAACGAAATAGAGGCTGTAGCAGGTGTTATCCTGACTACAGCCTCTATGTTGTTAGACGTTTTACGTTGCTCCCCCTTAGCGTTCGTTGGCGAAGCTAGCGAGCCAAGTAGCTAGGCGCTCTTCGGTGAGTTCGCTTTGGTTTACATCATCAATACATAGGCCTATGAGCTTACCATTTTCTTCGCTGCGGGTAGCATCATAGCTATAACCTTCGGGAGTGTATTCTCCTACGAAATGGCATCCTGTGTTTGCTAGTCCTTCTTTGATTACGGCTAGGGCCTCGCAAAAAGAGTCTGGGTAGCTATCGGCATCGCCACAGCCGAAGAGAGCTACAGCCTTGCCACTGAGGTCTTCTGCTGCTAGCTGAGGGAGGAAGCCCTCCCAATCGTCCTGAAGGTCTCCGATGCCCCAGGTAGAGCTACCTAGGATGAGTACATCATACTTGCTGACGTCACTGGCCTTGTAGTTGGCTACATCGAAGCAGTGTGCTTCTGCTCCCACTGCCTTAGCAATGGTCTGAGCGAGCTCAGAGGTGGTCCCTGTAGAGGATCCGTAGAGAACGGCTATCTTTTTCATAAGTGGTAATTACTGTTAGTTGTATAGCACAAAGGTAGAGGCTTTGTGTGAGGCTACATATACCTAGTAGTAGGTATTTTTATTGTAGCTTAGGTCTAATGTTATTACTATAGCTTGGGTAGATTGTTGTTCTTCATATTCGGATCTAATGCAAGCTCTCCATGGGGAAGAGCCCCTACTTTATAGAGTAAGAGCTTGCATCGACTATATCGATGCAAGCTCTTAGGAATGATAGTTTATTCTATGTCTAGTTAGCTAAGGAAGCTAAGTAGGATACCTGCAGCTACGGCTGAGCCAATAACCCCAGCAACGTTAGGCCCCATAGCATGCATGAGGAGATAGTTGGTAGGATCATACTCTAGACCTATTACCTGTGATATACGTGCTGAGTCGGGTACTGCCGATACACCTGCATTGCCAATGAGGGGATTAATCTTGTTGTCTCCTTTGAGGAACAAGTTGAATAGCTTGACGAAGCATATCCCACAGATGGTAGCGATTACGAAGGAGAAAGCTCCTAGGGCAAATATCTTTACTGAGTCGCCCGTTAGGAACTCCGTAGCTTGGGTAGACGCCCCTACGGTTACCCCTAATAGGATGGTAATAGTATCGATAAGTGGACCTTTAGCCGTATCCGCTAGTCGTTTGGTAACACCGCTCTCCTTGAGAAGATTGCCAAAGAAAAGCATCCCTAGTAGTGGGAGTGCAGATGGTACCAGTGTACAGGTAAGCAGTAGGCCTGCGATAGGGAAGATGATTTTCTCTGTCTGCGATACCTGGCGAGGGCGCTTCATGCGTATTAGGCGCTCTTGCTTGGTAGTGAGTAGTCGCATAAACGGAGGTTGGATGATGGGTACTAGTGCCATATAAGAGTAGGCCGATACAGCGATAGCTCCCATGAGGTGTGGCGCTAGCTTGCTAGAGAGGAAGATTGCTGTCGGTCCGTCTGCCCCGCCGATGATACCGATAGCACCAGCTTGTGCTGGCTCGAAGCCTAGAGCTAGTGCTACCATATATGCAGCGAAGATACCGACCTGTGCCGATGCCCCGATAAGCATCAACTTAGGATTGGAGATCAATGCCGAGAAGTCGGTCATTGCTCCAATACCTAAGAAGATTAGTGGCGGATACCAGCCCTGCCTTACTCCTTGGTAGAGGATGTTCAAGACAGAGCCTTCCTCGTAGATGCCCGTTAGGAACCCTTCGCGGAAGGGGATGTTCCCAATCAGCATCCCGAAGCCAATAGGGATCAGCAATAGTGGCTCAAATTCGTACTTAATAGCCAGGAAGATAAACAGCATCCCGATAAGTAGCATCACGAAATGCTCGGGTTGAGCATTCGCAAAGCCTGTGAACTGCCAAAACGTTGAGAGGTTTTGAGCAAGGAAACCACCAAAGCCGTCCATAGCTATTAGCCGATTAGGAGGATTTCGGACCCTTCGGGGATGTTGTCACCCTTGTTTACCTTGATAGCGGTAACAGTACCATCGCACTCAGCGTTGATATTGTTTTCCATCTTCATAGCTTCGAGGACAGCAACAGTCTGACCAGCCTTTACTTGGTCTCCTACATTAACCTTGAGCTCAAGGATAACGCCAGGCAGAGGTGATAGCACAGGCTTGCCAGTACCAGCATTGGCAGCAGGAGCCGCAGCAGGAGCGGGTGCAGGTGCTGGGGCGGGTGCCGCAGCAGGTGCAGGAGCAGCCACGGGCGCAGGCGCTGCAGCAGGTGCAGGCGCAGCAGGACGTGGAGCGATATTGAGGCTTTCGCCAAGGATATCTACCTTGTACGATGTGCCATTTACCTCTACAGCTGCAGTGTTACCATCAAGGTCGATAATTGCAACAGTGTACTCGTTGCCATTGATGCTATACTTATATTCTTTCATCGCTATAATAAGTTTATGTAGATTATCTAGTAGGCAGGGTGCGTAGTGTATGCGTCTTCAGTGTCCAAGCCGTGAAAGCTGGGCGCTTGAATGTCAGTACAAACGACTCCTGGTCATGCGTGTGCTTACCGAGCTCCTCGTGTAGAGCATAGGCAATCGCCGCAAACACTTCTTTTTCGTTCATCAGTTTGTTCTTTATTTGGGATACTTACGTAGGTTTTGTACCCTTGCGTTCCACTGTGTAGCCTTAGGACGTATCGTTAGACGATAGCTTTCGAAGTCGTGGAGGTTAGAGCAGTAGTCCTCTATAGAGAGGGCTATTGCAGCCATAGCTTCTTGGCTGGGCATCTTACGATAGCTGTTGAGGGCCATAGATATAGCTACAGCGACCTCATTATCCTGTGCTGAGGTAGTGGTGGTAGTAGTAGGTTGGGCGCATTCTGGTGCCTGTGTCTTTGGCGTCGATAGAGCTAATAGTCCTCGCCCTATTGCCTTGAAGACAACAACGAGCAAGACCAGAGCAAGGAAGACAACAAAGACGGCTGTCATCGTCAGAATAAGACCGTTAGGGTCGGTCTGCTGCAGCTGTGCCGAACGACTAAGGTTCTCAGCCTGCAGACCGAGAGGCAGGGCTACTGCCAGGAGCAGCCCTGCATGCCGGTTACGTTTAGCTGATGCGTTATACATACCCAATACTCTAACGCGTAGTTACAACTTACAGAGGCAGGTTATCGTGCTTCTTAGCTGGGATAGTCTGCTTCTTGGTACGTAGCTGCTCTAGGGCACGGATGATGCGGAAACGCGTGTTGCGTGGCTCGATAACATCATCCATAAAGCCGTATGAGGCTGCGTTGTAAGGATTGGCGAATGCCTTGCGGTACTCAGCTTCCTTCTGTAGGGCAGCTTCGGCTGGGTTCTCGGCAGCAGCTACTTCCTTAGCGAAGATAACCTCTACAGCACCACTAGGACCCATTACTGCGATTTCGGCACTTGGCCATGCGAGGTTCACATCGCTACGTAGGTGCTTAGAGTTCATTACGATATAAGCACCACCATAGCTCTTACGGAGGGTGATCGTAATTTTAGGTACTGTGGCTTCACCGAAAGCATAGAGCAGCTTAGCACCATGTACGATTACACCGCTGTATTCCTGACCTGTGCCTGGGAGGAAGCCTGGTACATCTACGAGAGTTACAAGTGGGATGTTGAACGCGTCGCAGAAACGTACGAAGCGAGCAGCCTTACGTGAGGCATTGCAGTCTAGAGCACCGGCCATCACTAGAGGCTGGTTGGCTACTATACCCACGCTACGACCGTTGAAGCGAGCGAAGCCTACGATGATATTCTTGGCATAATCCTTGTGTACCTCTAGGAACTCACCATTATCCACAAGCGTACCGATAACGTCGTACATGTTGTAGCCCTTGTTGGGTTGGTCTGGGATAATAGTATTGAGGAGATCGTCTACACGGTCAATGGGGTCGATGCACTCAACCTCTGGAGCTTCCTCTAGATTGTTTGAGGGGATAAAGCTGAAGAGGTGACGGATGAGTCGGATACCTTCCTCCTCGTTGTCTACCACGAAGTGTGTAACACCGCTCTTGCTGGCGTGCACGCTGGCGCCACCAAGCTGCTCCTGGGTAACATCTTCGCCAGTTACGGTCTTTACTACCTTGGGACCTGTTAGGAACATGTAGCTAGTGCCCTTGACCATAATGGTGAAGTCGGTAAGAGCTGGTGAATATACAGCACCACCAGCACAAGGACCGAAGATAGCCGAAATCTGAGGAATTACCCCAGAGGCCATAATGTTGTTTTGGAAGATATCACCATAGCCCTGTAGAGCGTTGATACCTTCCTGGATACGTGCACCGCCTGAGTCGTTAAGACCGATAACGGGTGCTCCCTGCTGCATAGCTAGCTGCATGATCTTGACGATCTTGCTAGCAAGCATTTCACCGAGAGAACCTGCTACCACGGTGAAGTCCTGTGCGAATACATACACTAGACGGCCATCGATAGTACCATAACCTGTTACTACACCATCACCGAGGTGCTTAACCTTATCTACACCGAAGTTGGTGCTACGGTGTAGTACGAAAGTGTCGATTTCTTCGAAGCTCCCTTCGTCAAGAAGGAGGCTGATACGCTCACGGGCTGTGAGCTTGCCCTTGGCATGCTGGCTGTCGATCTTTTTCTGACCACCACCCATATGGGCTTCGTGGCGGAGCTTAATGAGCTCCTTGATTTTTTCTAGCTGAATGCTCATAACTATATATTAGTTGTTTTCGTTTTGTTGGCTGAATTTGCCTTCGCTGGTGTCGAAGCAGGAAGGCTTTCTAATAGATAAGACCACTAGTACCCTGATTATACTTTGGGTATTAGAGGTCTTGGTCTAAACTTTAGAGATTCTTGTAGTCGCAAAACTCGGTAAGTACACCCATTGTGCTCTTGGGGTGCAGGAAGCCGATATTTAGGTTCTCGGCACCTAGACGAGCCTTCTTGTCGATGAGGCGTACACCCTTAGCTTCTGCTTCGTCGAGAGCTTCCTGAGTGTCGGGTACATTGAAAGCAATGTGGTGGATACCCTCCCCACGTGTTTCGATAAACTTGGCGATTGTGCTTTCGGGGCTAGTAGCTTCGAGTAGCTCAATCTTGGTCTGACCTACTTTGAAGAAAGCTGTCTTTACCTTCTGGTCTTCGACAACTTCGATGTTGTAACACTTGAGCCCGAGGATGCCTTCATAATATGGAAGTGCCTCTTCGATACTCTTTACCGCAATACCTAGGTGCTCAATGTGAGATAGGTTCATAGCTTAATGTTATATTATATGTTTCACTTGGCTGAGGGAATAGCCCTCAACAATTATCTATATATCTATGTGCAAATGTACTGAATATATCTGTACGAACAAATATATTAAAGAAAAAAATCTTATTTAGCCCTTTACGGTTAGGCTAGTAGGCAGTTTTATCAGGCTTGACGATATGTTGGTAGAGCCCCATAAGTACACAAATAAAGCATAGAGTAGGGCTTGGATTCCGCTACTCTATGCTTTGCTTGCGTGTCTTTCGGTGTGATTTTTACTTAATGCCTCTAGCGTTTAGTGCTTTCTGGTACGCACGGGCATTTTTGAGGTGTGTAGCATAGTCTGCTGCGAAGTTGTGATAACCACTGAAATCTTCTTTTGCACACATATACAAATACTTGTGCTTGGGTGCATTGAGCACTGCGTCTATAGTCTCGGGGCGTACCAAGCGTATAGGCCCAGGTGTTATCCCTACAGTACGATAGGTATTGTAGGGGGAGTCTACCTTGAGGTGCTCGCTGAGGATGCGACGCAGCGAGAAGTCTCCAAGGGCAAATTTGACTGTAGGATCGCTCTGCAGAGGCATATTAATATGGTACCTATTGAGGTATAGGCGGGCAATCTGCGGGTGCTCGTCCTTTTTGCTGCTTTCCTCTTCGAGGATAGCAGCCAGGGACGTAGCCTGAGCTGCTGTTATCCCTAGGGAGTCTAGCTTGGCTTTGCGGGAGTCTGTCCAGAACTGCTCATACCTTTGCACCATCATATCCATAAACTCTTTGCCCTCTATCTCCCAGGGTACTTCATAGCTTTGCACGAGGAAGAGACTGCGTACCGACTGGCTGTCTAGCTGTAGACGCTCTAGGCGCTTTGCGTCGAAAAGAGCACTACGTAGCTCGGTCTGATCCATTAGTAGACGGCTCGTTAGGTGCTTAATGAGCTCGTCTTCGGTCCGGATATCTTGGAAGCTTAGCTGCACGGGTGTTTTGATGCCATCACGAAGTGTCTTGACGAGTTCCATAGTAGACATCTCGGGCGTAATGGCGTAGCGCCCTGGGCTTAGCTTAGAGGCAAGATCTTCGTATTCGATTAGGTAATCTAGGAGCTTAGGATGTCTAGGCCAAAGTTTTGTCTGTATATCCTCCCTCAGTTTCTCTAGGCTTTTCTCTCTATTGACGGTCAGATAGACTACCTCAGAGTTGCGTCCTACAGGCTTATAGAATAGTTCATAGGCATTGTATCCGACGAAGGTGAGTAGGCCCAAAGCAATTATTAGTGTGCTCCATTTGATCCAACTCATCCCTTTCTGGCGTTTGCGAGACTTGAGGTTGTTGCCAGTGTAGCGGTAGCTACGTCGTTGGCTATCGTAACGTCCCATAGTTAGCTATTTACGATGGTGAGGAAAGCTTCGTTGTTGGGGCTCTGGTCCATATAGCGCTTAACCATCTCCATCGACTCTATCGGACTCATCTCGGAGAGTATCTTGCGGATGCCCCACATCTTACTTACGGTCGTGGTATCCTGTAGGAGGTCATCACGGCGCGTGCTACTGGCTACAAGATCTACGGCTGGGAAGACGCGCTTATTGGCCAAGCGACGGTCTAGCTGAAGCTCCATATTGCCTGTCCCCTTGAACTCCTCGAAGATGACGTCGTCCATCTTGGAGCCTGTGTCCTGCAGGGCTGTAGCGATAATCGTTAGGCTTCCACCGCCCTGGATATTGCGCGCTGCGCCGAAGAAACGCTTAGGTTTCTGTAGGGCATTGGCATCGACACCACCCGAGAGGATACGTCCACTAGCTGGCTGTACTGTATTGTAGGCACGGGCTAGGCGGGTGATGGAGTCTAGTAGGATGACTACGTCGAGCCCACTCTCTACCATTCGTTTGGCTTTGTTGAGTACAATCTCAGCGATGCGCACATGGCGCTCTGCAGGCTCGTCGAAGGTAGAGGCCACGACCTCAGCATTGACGCTATTGGCCATGTCAGTAACTTCCTCGGGACGCTCGTCTATCAAAAGGACTATCATGTATACCTCAGGGTGATTGTTGGCTATGCCATTGGCGATGTCTTTGAGGAGCATCGTTTTACCAGTCTTGGGCTGAGCCACGATGAGTCCACGCTGCCCCTTGCCAATTGGAGAGAATAAGTCTACCACCCGCAGGGCTACCTTGTCGGAGATATTGCTTTCCTTAGAGGCGATGTTGAACTTTTCGTTAGGGAATATAGGCGTCAGGTGGTCGAATGGGATACGGTC
>JAXFXP010000157.1:0-2740 GCA_034091595.1 Porphyromonas sp. | reverse complement strand
CTGAATTCTGATATCCATAATCTAACTTTTCTTTTTTGCTCTTGGATGAGCGTTATACATTTGCTGTAGCTGACGAAACGAAGTGTGCGTGTACTTGACTGTCGTAGACACTTGGCTATGCCCCATAAGCTCCTTGATAGCGACCAGGTCAGCCCCGCCATTAAGCATATCGGTAGCGAAGCTATGCCTTAGGGCGTGGGCTCCACGACGCGCTAGGTTCGGGACGGTGGCCAACAGCCTGTGGACAATCTCGTAGACCTCCGCACCGTTCATCGGCTTTCCACTCAAAGATAGAAAAAATACTTCAGAACTACCAAATCTCTCATCCCGCAGACGCCTCCACTCAGCCATACGCTCGGCTAGGCCTGTACCAAAGGGGATAATACGCTCCTTATCGCCCTTGCCTAGTACTTTTAGCTGGCGCTGGCGCAGATCGACGTCTCTGTCTCTGAGGCCTGCCAGCTCGCTACGGCGTAGCCCACACTCATAGAGCGTAGCGATGACTAGGTATTGTAGTTGGTAAGAGTATTCGTCCTCTCGAGGCAACTCCTCTAGGATGCGTTCTATCTCGACCGTCGGGACGTAGACGGGTAGAGGCTTCTCTCCCCGAGGAGCCTTTAGATTGGCGATAGGATTACGGTCGAGGACACCAATCCGGAGCAGATATTTATAGAAACCCTTGACCGCTGCTAGACGACGTGCCACACTAGAGGCCTTGTGGCCCGAAGACATCATATCCCCAAGCCAACGACGCAACAGATCAAGATCGCCCGACGAGGGGCTATAATCCTCCCCGACCTGCTCCCGACAATGCTCTAGATAGCTATATACATCGTCTCGGTAGGCCTGTACAGTGTGTTCACTGCGATTCTGCTCGTGCGCTAGATACCCCAGGTATTGGTCGAGGAGCTCCATAACTTATAGCCCGAATAAGCGCTGGGCATTGGCTGTAGTAATCTCTCCGAAGGCTTCGGCTGTCAGCCCCCACAGTGGAGCAATATGCTCAGCTGTATAATGCACGAAGGCTGGCTCATTGCGCTTGCCTCGATGAGGTACTGGAGCTAGATATGGTGCATCGGTCTCTACCAAAACACGCTCGATAGGGATGCGCCCGATATAGTCTCGTAGATGGGCGTTTTTGAATGTCGCCACACCATTAATAGCTATCATATAGCGCTCCAGTGGCAGTATACGGGCTAGGTCATCCTCCGTACCTGTGAAGCTATGGATAACACCTCGTACAGTAGCAAACTCGTCTGCGTTCAGGATGTCTACCAAGTCCTCGAAGGCATTGCGTACGTGGATAATCACGGGGAGATCTAGGCGTAGGGCTAGGCGCAACTGCTCGTACAGGGCGATGCGCTGCTCCGCTTTAAACTCAGTAGACCAATAATAGTCTAGCCCTATCTCACCGATAGCCACCCAAGGCTCGGCCGTAGCCTGTGCCTCTAGGAAGTCTAGCTCGGCACGGTAGTTCTCTTTGACGTAGGCAGGATGCAGCCCCAGAGCTCCCGTAACGCACCCTGGGAAACGATGCAGCAGCCGTACAAGGGCAGGATACTCCTCGCTGCTTATCCCAGGCATCACAGTATGGATAACTCCTGCTGCTTCGGCAGAGGCTAGTACCGCCTCGATGTCCGCCTCAAACTCCTCGCTATATAGATGGGCGTGCGTATCTATTAGCCTCATCGTTGACGAGTCATTAGCTTATCACAGAGGGCATACAGAGGGCTCAAGCGCTCCTCTGCTAGCCCTAGAGCCTGTAGCTTGCTGAGCGCCTCACCCGTCAGACGGGCTATCTCGGCCTGCGCATAAGTGGGCGTCCCTACCTGGTCGTAGAGGGCACGCACCCCATCGATACGCTCACGGCGCTGCTCCTCTCCCAAAGACATCAGACGCTCCAGCTCGCTCAGCCCCGCCTCATCAAGCTGCGATTGGGTGTAGAGCAGCATAAGTGTCTTCTTGGCATTCATAATGTCTCCGCCTATCGGCTTACCAAAGGTCGCCTCATCGCCATATACATCTAGGTAATCATCTTGTATCTGGAAGGCCAAACCTAGTGCCTGCCCTACCTCGTCTAGAGTCTGGGCCTCCTCTACACTAGCCCCTGCTGCCAAGGCTCCTAGACGCAGAGCAGCCCCAAGGAGGACAGCTGTTTTGAGGCGTATCATCTCTAGGTATTCGCCGACGGACACATCGCGACGCAGCTCAAACTCCATATCGTACTGCTGACCCTGACAAATCTCCACCGCCATACGGTTGAAGATAGGCAGCACCATGCGCAGCAGCTCGGCATCCTCGATAGCCTCCAGACAACGATAAGCCTCTATGCTCATCACATCGCCCGAGAGAATAGCCGTGTTTTCGCTCCATCTGCGGTAGACGGTCTCCTGCCCACGACGCAATGGAGACTTGTCCATCAGGTCGTCGTGCAGTAGGGTGAAGTTGTGGAAAATCTCTAGCCCCGTAGCGATGGGGAGGGCCTTACGGAGATCGTCCCCAAAGAGACGAGCCGACAATAGGCACAGCAGAGGACGCACACGCTTCCCCCCTAGAGCTAGGGTGTATTCGATAGGGGCAAAGAGTCCCTCGGGCTGCATCTGTCCATAGCCACGTGCCGCAAGGGAGGCCTCTATCATCTGTAGTAATGCTTCGTTTGTCATAATAGCACAAAGTTAGCACTTTAGCAGACTACTACATAATGAGCAGGGCCAGAGCAAGCGCCTCAATTTATGAGATA
>JAXFXP010000156.1:0-3399 GCA_034091595.1 Porphyromonas sp. | reverse complement strand
TAGAGATATCGCTAGCAGCCTTAGAGCGAGGACACTTCCCTACCCCGACTGTACATTACACCAATAGCGGTAGCTGTTCATGGTACGAGCTAGCCGTCGCTGCCATAGAGTTACTCGGCGATCCGCTCTGCCGTGTACTACCCGTCAGCACCAAAGAATACGGACAGAGTATAGCTCGCCGTCCGATGCACAGTACTCTCAGCCATCGCAGGCTCCGAGAGTTTTTTGGCATTACCCCCCCAAGTTGGCAGGAGGGCTTGCTGGAGCTACGAAACAATATGAATAAATAACGAAGCAACAACAACTATATTCAGATGAGTCAATATAGCAACGAAATAAACCTAAGACGCACCTTTGCAATTATCAGCCACCCAGACGCAGGTAAGACTACACTCACCGAGAAGCTACTATTATTCGGGGGAGCTATACACGTAGCTGGTGCTGTCAAGAGCAATAAGATCAAGAAGACTGCGACCAGCGACTGGATGGAAATCGAGAAGCAGCGTGGTATCTCGGTAGCCACCTCGGTAATGGGCTTCGAATACAATGGCCACAAGATTAACATCCTAGACACTCCTGGGCACCAAGATTTCGCCGAAGATACTTTCCGCACACTTACAGCTGTGGATAGTGTAATCATTGTGATTGACTCTGCTAAGGGAGTAGAGGCCCAGACACGCAAGCTTATGGAAGTCTGCCGTATGCGCAAAACGCCTGTCATCGTCTTTATGAACAAAATGGATAGAGAGGGGCGTGATACATTCGACCTTCTTGACGAGGTGGAGGCAGAGCTACAGATCAAAGTACGCCCTCTATCTTGGCCTATTGATATGGGGCAAAGGTTCAGAGGAGTGTATAATATATACGAAGAGCGCCTAAACTTATTCACCCCTGACAAACAACGGATTACCGAGCATGTCGAGATAAGAGATATCCATTCGCCCGAGCTAGAGGAGCATATCAGTAGCGAGCAGGCTGAGAAGCTCCGCAATGACCTAGAGCTTGTGGAGGGTGTCTATCCAAACTTTGACCGTGAAGCCTACCTCCGAGGAGAGCTAGCCCCTGTATTCTTCGGCTCAGCGCTCAACAACTTCGGGGTACAGGAGCTCCTCAACTGCTTCATCGACATCGCCCCATCTCCCCAGCCTATTATGGCAGAGGAGCGTGAGGTTAATCCCCACGAGGAGGGCTTCACAGGCTTTGTATTCAAGATACATGCCAATATGGACCCCAATCACCGCAGTTGTATCGCATTCGTCAAGATTTGCTCGGGACGATTCGAACGCAACGCCAACTACAAGCATGTTCGCTTGGGTAAGATGATGAAGTTTAGCAGCCCTACGGCTTTTATGGCCCAGAAAAAAGAAACGGTAGAGGAGGCCTTCGCTGGTGATATTATCGGTCTACCGGATACGGGCAACTTCCGCATCGGCGACACGCTGACCTCGGGAGAGGTATTGCATTTCAAGGGGCTACCTAGCTTCTCGCCAGAGCAGTTCAAGTACATCGAGAACCAAGACCCGATGAAGACCAAACAGCTCGCCAAAGGTATCGATCAGCTGATGGGCGAAGGCGTTGCACAGCTTTTCACGAACCAATTCAATGGTCGTAAGATTATCGGCACGGTGGGCCAGCTACAGTTTGAGGTGATACAGTATCGTCTCCTGCACGAGTACGGGGCAGCCTGTCGCTGGGAGCCTGTTAGCCTGCACAAAGCTTGCTGGATAGATAGCGACAAGCCCGAGGCACTTGAGAACTTCAAGCGACGCAAAGCACAATTTATGGCCAAAGACCTATCAGGACGCGATGTCTATCTAGCCGATAGTGGCTATGTGCTTATGATGGCGCAGCAGGAGTTCCCCGACATCCGTTTCCATTTCACAAGCGAGTTTAGCAAATAAGTACATCCAATAGCATAAGACATTATATATGTTCCCACAGAATAGATTCCGTCGTCTACGTCGTAGCCCTGAGCTACGTCGTATGGTGCGTGAGACGAGCCTACAGGCATCAGACTTCATAGCACCACTGTTTGTCGTACACGGCAGTAATATCCAAGAAGAGATTAGCTCTATGCCCGGGCAATACCGCTACAGCGTAGATCTAGTTGTAGAGCACTGTCGTATGCTCGAGGGTCTTGGTATCGGAGGGGTAATCCTTTTCGGCATACCCGAGCATAAAGACTCCACCGGCAGCGAAGGCTACGATGATAACGGTATTGTACAGCAAGCGGTACGTGCCATCAAAGCCGCTTGCCCTCAGCTAGTAGTAATAGCCGATATCTGCATGTGCGAGTACACAGACCATGGGCACTGTGGTATCATCCACGGACACGAAGTTGCCAATGATGAGACACTACACTACCTCTCACTACAAGCACTCTCATTTGCACGAGCCGGGGTAGACATGGTAGCCCCTAGTGATATGATGGACGGGCGCATTGCGGCCATGCGTGCAGCGCTCGATGAGGCGGGCTACAGCCACCTGCCGATTATGAGCTATGCGGCTAAGTTTAGCTCTGCTTTCTATGGACCATTCCGAGAGGCCGCCGATAGCGCACCTAGCTTTGGAGACCGCCGAGCCTATCAGATGGACCCAGCCAATGGTCGAGAAGCGCTCAGAGAGATCGAGAGCGACATCGCCGAGGGAGCAGACATAGTCATGGTAAAACCAGCCCTAGCCTACCTAGACGTGATAAAGGAAGCTACGCTTCGCTATGACGTACCTATGGCAGCCTACCAAGTGAGTGGGGAGTATGCTATGATAAAGGCTGCCGCCCTAAATGGTTGGATTGATGAGGAGAGGATCATGATGGAGAGTCTACTATCTATCCGCCGAGCTGGAGCCAAGATGATTCTTACTTACTTTGCGGCAGACGCAGCTCGTCTATTGCAGCATAAGCAAGGCTAATAAACAATGCTAGCTCTGCCTAGTTATAAAGTAGAAACAAAACAACTATTACAATATGTCTAGAGAACATTGCCGTTGCCTAATCATTGGCTCAGGACCTGCAGGCTATACTGCCGCTATATATGCCTCTCGTGCTAATCTCGCCCCTATACTCTACGAAGGGCTACAGCCTGGAGGACAGCTGACAACAACTACAGAGGTAGAGAATTTCCCAGGCTACCCCGAGGGCATCACAGGCCCCGAGTTGATGAGCGACCTGCGCAAACAAGCAGAGCGCTTCGGTACAGAGGTACGTACAGGTATAGCCACTAAGGCAGACCTCAGTCAGCGCCCCTTCGTTATTACCTTTGATAACGGTACGGAGATTAGCGCCGATACGCTAATCATCTCCACTGGTGCTACAGCCAAGTACCTCGGGCTAGAGGATGAGAAAAAATATGCTGGCATGGGAGTATCGGCCTGTGCTACCTGTGATGGTTTCTTCTATCG
>JAXFXP010000155.1:0-8518 GCA_034091595.1 Porphyromonas sp. | reverse complement strand
CGGCGATGAATCCAGAATACCTCAGAAAGCTTCTCAGAATTTGATGCGGTTGCCCTGTAGACATACCCTTTTGATTATAGCTTTTGTGATCGGCGAGAAACAAACTCCGAGGCTAGGCTCATCAGCATCGTACTAACGAAGAGAATAGCGCCGAGGATAAACAAGGCCTGATAATGAGCACCGCCAATAGGGACCTCCCCCAGCTCTGCTGCTATGGTGGCCGGGATGGTACGTACTGAGTCGAAAACTGAGTGCGGGATCAGGGCGGCATTACCTGTTACCATCAGCACTGCCATAGTCTCACCTACAGCTCGTCCGATACCCAGTATCGAGGCTGTAAAAATACCCGATCGGGCCGCCGGTAGTATGACGAGATATATGCTCTGCCATTTGGTAGCCCCGAGGGATAGACTAGCCTCTCTGAGCGACTGTGGTACATTTTGTATAGCATCCTGAGCTACGCTGATAATGGTCGGCAGCGCCATAATGGCTAGCAGAATGCCGCCAGCGAGAGCTGTCTCGCCCACTGGTAGAGACCATGCCTGCTGTATCCATGGCACCAAAACCGTCAGCCCCCAGAATCCATAGACTACCGAAGGAATACCAGCCAGCAGCTCTAGGGTCGGTCTGAGGATGCGACGCACCAGTGGAGAGGCGAGCTCCGACAAATAGATAGCGACACTCAGCCCTAGAGGTAGCGCTATTACTATCGCCAAGACGCTGACAAGCAGAGTACCGAGGATAAGAGGCAAGGCCCCAAACAATGGGACAGGCACAGCCGTTGGCATCCAGGCCTGCCCCCCGAAAAAGTCTCTAGGCAGCACCTTGCCCATATCTATAGCTCTGATAACAGGGCTAGGCTGGACATACTCATCGGGCAAAAAGGCCAGAGCATAAGGGTGCTGTGCCATCGTCTCTGCGATGAGCCTCGGCAGGTGCTCGTAGTTGTCGCCAAGGGCTTCCTCACCACATATAGAGATAATATCGTCTATAGTCAGTAGCTCTATCTCAGCATCTGCACCACCAAGCTCCGACCAGTTTTTTATCTCGTGGTCAAAAAACCGCTTACACTCCTCAATGCTAAAGCCTGGCACGCGGTTGGCAGAGTGTACATAGAGGCCGTAGTGCTCCTCCACGGCAGGAGCGCTGAAGAGCCCAGCCCCCTCACTAAACATAAAGATGCTGATCAGGATAATCGCTAGCGAGCTAACCCCGGCACTCAAGCCGAAGGCCCCCTCAGTCATCCTACGTAATAAGGACTTTAATCTCTTTGTCATAAGCATTCTTTGTTATTCTTCTGTATAGGCGAGCACCCTGAGCTCTGGGCATTAGCCTAGGTATTGTGCTCTGCGTTCATTGTACTACGCTTTGATTTCTGGCACAAAGGTATCCCCACCAGATTACAGGGCTACGACAGACTAGTTACAATCCTGTTACGAAGACCAGCCCCCTGCCTAACAACTACAAAAACACCACTACCGACATCTATGTAGATGTCGGTAGTGGCACCTTCGCTCCATACTTTCTAGAATTTATACTGCAGCGCCAAGGTTAAACGGTTATCACGTCTATCCTGAGCAAAGCGCTCTATCTGCTGCGTCTTTTCGTTGTAGACCAGCTCGCCATAGAGCGTTACACGTATGGCCTGCGTTACCTGATAGAGGGCCCCTAAGCCTAAGGTTTGGTACGCAAGGTCCGCCTCTGAGGAGAAAGATGTACCTATAGCATCCCCAGCCAATGCCGTATTGGGGTCATACCAATCGTATTTGGCAAAGAGGCTGAGTGGGCTACGCCCGAGGCTATGGCTAAGGATGGCATAGCCTCCACTAAATGGTCTGAGGTACATAGCAGAGGTCTGCAAACTACCATTAGGGCTCTTACTACTCGTAGATGAGCCTGGTTGCTGACCCCATATCCACTCTCCACGGAGCTGTGTCTGCCCCAGAGGACTCGTCCAGCGGAGCTGCATGTCCAGGCCTAGGTAGCTACGCCTAGCATATTGCCCGACATTATCTGCTCTACTGTCTAAGCTCCAGCTCCCACCGTGGATGCGATAGAGCTCTGGTGTCGTCTGATATACAGCCCCGTAATACCACGAGGCACCCCCTCCCAAATACCAATTATCAGACAAACGATGCTCCGTAGAGAGCCTGCCGATGAAGTCTAAGCGGCTGTCGACATCTCGTTTGATACCTTGCCCCGCAAAGAGGCCTGCATCCAAGCGAAGCTTATTCCAAGCAGAGCCCTTGCCCCCTGTAAGCGTCAGCATAAACCCGAGGTCTCGCTCATTGGGGAAAAGCGTCGTTGTAATGAGCGCACGCTCAGGACTCTCACGCCTAGAGGACGAGTACGAGATCTCGTGCCCAAAAGGGCGGTCAAATACCCCGGCCTGCAGGCTGCTCCCCCCGAGAGCAGGTAGGGCTAGGCGTAGATAGGCATCCTTGAGCTCTACACCGTGCTCCGTAAAATCTAGCTGTAGCACGCCCGTTGCTTTGCCCTTGCTGTAGCTCAGCTTGGTACGCCCACGGCGTATGCCCAGACGTGCATAGCTATCTGTACTAGACTCGCGCTTATCGCCCACTGAGAGCTTAGCATCCCGCTCACCTAGTTGGTAGTAAAGCTGCCAGTAGCCCGATACCTTCAGGCCGTCCTGCGCTTGTACTGTAGAATAGAGAGATGGTAATACTAGGGCCATGAGAAAAGCAAGCGCCCCTCTATACGTACACATAATCTCTATATCGTTATAATCCTTACTTCAGAGGGATGAAGCCTATCTCCGTCACAATACGCTGGCCCTGAGGTGAGAGGACATAGTCCACAAAAGGCTTAGCGACACTAGCCTTCTCCGATAGATAATAGTAGTACAGAGGGCGTACAATGGGATAGCTCTTGTTGCGAGCGTTCTTAGCCGATGGTGCTGTGTAGCTCTTCCCAGCATCGAAAGATACCGACACGGGCTTAACCCTCTTATTCAGGTAAGCTAGCCCTACATAGCCGATAGCCCCTGGTGTTTGACTCACAGACTGAATAATAGCCCCTGTAGCTGGTAGGCTCATAATGCCGTCCTTGTAGTTTTTCTTCTCCAAAACCACCTCGCGGAAGAATTCGTAGGTGCCCGATGAGGTCTCACGGGCATAGGCTATAATTGGCTGAGGCTTACCCCCCAACTCCTTCCAGTCGGTAATGCGACCGGTAAAGATACCCTCTAGCTGCTCACGCGTAAGCTTAGAGACAGGATTGCTCGGATGAACGACCACCGCAAGGGCATCGTAAGCGATGATAACCTCCTTGAGACTACCGCCACCCTGCTGTAGCTTCTGGCGCTCAGAGAACTTGATGCGTCGAGAGGTCTGAGCGATATCTGCCGTCCCCATCTGTAGTGCAGAGATACCGACGCCACTGCCACCACCAGACACCGATGGCGTCTGGCGAGGCTTCGTCTTGACAAAAGCCTCTGCAGCCTTCTGTGTCAGAGGGAGCGTAGTATCAGATCCCTTGATACGCTGAGCATAAACACTTACACTGCCGAGGCAGAGCGAAGCTACTAGCAAGCCCATAAACTTGGGGCTAATGCGCAAATACTTTGTTTGCATAAGCATTGTTTGTAATAGTGAGTAAATACTTTTGCGAGCCTCTAGCTGGGGCTCTACTTCTTTTACACTGCAAAGGTAGAGGCCCAATGTTACGACAATGTTTCTTTTGCGTTAAATCTTGGTCAATAGATACCGTACCTCCGAAAACATACTTCCCCTCTTCTATATCCGTGATAATTCGGTGTATCTTTCGCTCAACCTCATATTGGCATTGGGCAATAAGCACGCCCCACCAAGTATTGCCTACTAGGCAGACCACCCACCACCTATTAGGCGGACGATCCTCTGCCTAATAGGTGGTCAAGTGTCCGCCTATTAGGTCGCCACAGCCTGCTCTGGGAGCGGGCTGTGGCGTAGCCCCACGGCAACCCCACCTATTGTGGGGATTGCTTGTGGTTTGTTACAACTCTGATGGGGCTAAATGCCGGAGTCCTTCTGCCTTAGAGTGTCTCATCGAGAATTGTGAAGAGTTTAGACTCTTTGAGCTTGCGTAGGTAAGACTTGCTTCCGAGCCTCCACACTGCTTCGTTGGCACTATCGTAATAGTAGCGAAACTTCAATTGAGTATCCTCGTTCGCTGGCGTTAGGGGGAGATAGAGATATGCCCGTCCATCAACAACGCACTCAGTATTCGAGCCTTTGTCGATCCAACTAAGACGCATCTTGCAGATCACAAAGCCTTCGTCCTCAACATCTATAATCTTGTCGTATAGGAGGGGCTCTGCCGTTAGGTCGAGTTTCTTGCGTGAGCTCAGGACATTATCGGCCAGGGGCTTGGCGTAGTGGTAGGCTATGCTCTCGAAATAGTGTCCATACCTCTCTCTTAGTTGCTCTTGTTTGTGTCGCTCTGTCGAGGTTTTCGATTGAGCGACCAAGCCCCAAGCGGTGTAGAGCAGCACCATAACTAGGGATAATAATAAGCGTCTCATATCTGTTGCCTTATTCGAGTGTTACCATAATACCCTGGCTGATTTTAGACCAGCTACCACCAGATAGGTTACCTACATGTCTATTGTGTTTCTTGCCGACAAACCAGGCTTTATTGGGGTCTATTTTGCGATAACTAGGATAGTAGTACAGAATCCCCTGTACCTCGCAGTCGTTTTCGGAACCAAAGTATGAGGTCTTGGCTTGCCATTGTAAGGTTACTAGACAAGATACCCAACCCTCAGACTTGTTCTCTGTGATGCCCTCGTACAGATGGGCTACTGCCTTAAAGTCTTTACCCGTATTGGGTGACAGATGCTTACTTACCGCTTTACATACTTGTAGAGATGCTATCTCTAGATCGTCACCATACTTGTTGCGTAGCACCTCTTGTTGTCGCTCACGACTTGCCACGGAGGACTGCCTGTATGCCTGTGTCTTTTGAGCTACTTGTTGAGTACCACAGCCATATAGCATAGTAGCTAATATGGTGATGAGGATGAATTTAAGGTTGTTCATAGCCTTGTAAGTGCTTTACTTAATCTTATAGTTTGCTTTAACTGTTACGCTCGCAGTTTTCTCTTTGCTGCTAGTATTGAGCATCCCGCCCCAACTATATGCCTCGTCTTGGTATTGACCTACTATCTGGAAGACACCCATCGTCGTAGATTTTAACTCTCCGAGTTCACTGCCACCGCCCTCTGCGATGATAGTTGCTCTGTTGTAGGCATCACTGGCAGCCTCTTTGAGCATCTCAACTTTGAGCTCGTTTAGTTTGGTGTAGTAGTAACTTGCTGATTGTACCTTGAGGTTAATGCCAGACGAAATAAGGTCGCTAATAGACGAGGAGATAGTCTCTACTTGGTCTACCTTTGAGGAACGAATAGTCAGGGTCATTGTGAGTGTGTAACCTCGCATGGATCTGTTTACGTAAGACATAGTCTTGGCGTCGAAGGTGCGGTCTTCGAGAACTTCTACCGAGATACTACTTTGTCGTATCTCTTGTGCACTTAGCCCATTCGCTGTAAGGAAAGCTAGGGTCTTACTCTTGGCACTTTGCAATTCGGCATAAGCCTTAGCTTGCTCTGTACTCGTCGCTTGGAGGGTGATGGGCAGGATGATGAGATCACTGCTGATGTGTCGCTCGGAGAGTCCCGTTACGCGTACTAAGGGATCGCCACCACTAAAATGACGAATACCTAGTGATAAGAGGTAAGCACTACCTAGGAGGGCTACAAGTAGGCTTGCAATAAGCAGATACTTTGTCTTTTGCATCGTTAGATTATTTGAGTTTGTGTGCCTTGTTACCCTCTTCCTCGGCGGACTTGTAACTTAAACAAAAAAGCGTGAGGGCTGTATGCCATCACACTCTTCACCCTAGGCTCGTCAGAAATTGCCTATCACCAGAGCATGCACATACAACTCCCCCACACCTTTTATCTGGATATGGGGAAGCTATTACGCCACTCTTCCGGGGATCTTGAATTTTCTGACGATTCAGGGTGAGGAAGAATGAAGCATAACGCTTCCTTTTATTATATGTCTAGTGCGGAGGACTTATCATTCGATAGGTACACATCACGCTAACCGATAAGAGTTTGACTAACTCTCTGAATATACGGCTAGGCTTATCCACACCTTGATGCAAAGATATATTTAATCTTTGAGATAACAAGATTGAGTTCAGGGCAAGCGCAAGGCAGACCACCAGGGCAGGCGCACGAAACAGGTTTGGAGTAAAGCCGTATCTTTGGGCTATCAGATTAACCTCTAGGTTTAAGTTTTATGCAATAGTACTTTTATCGGAGTACCGATATTGGGCTAAGAAGTTTGGGAAGTGTAGTCGAGCCTACCCCAGTGGTCCTAAGTACCGTTATGATGATGAAGTGAATTATCCACCCATAGTATTGTCGAAAATATTCAAACTGATACAATAATGAAAAGGCTACTATCTACCGCCTTAGGGCTAGTGCTTGGCATCGCTTCGCTAGCAGGTCAGACGCCGCAAAAGGACGAGTGGGAAGAATGGGGGGGGGGAGACACCGATATACACCCCAACGATGGGACGTTATCAGATGTACACAATGATAGGCCCCACCTCCGAGAGCTCTAGCTATGTTATTTACCGCGAAAGCAACAAGCTCACGCGTAAGATACCTAGCTATGGTAGAGCCCCAAAAGACTTCGTCCCCCCTGAGGACGAGATCGTGGAGTTTGAGGTTTATGTAAGTCGCCAGCTCCATAACTATGAGCTGCTGTATCGTCTGGTTGCTAAGCATCTCTGTCCTTATCTAAAGACGGAGCCAGTAGGGGATGAATTCCCGTTTGTGGCTCTAGCTCTAGCAGTTCAGGTAAAGAACCCCTATCCAGAAACCAAGTATGTACTTGACGCTAGCGACAGTAAGGATGGAAAGCCTATCCCGACAGCTGTCTTCGAGCGCCTCGATGCAGAGATTGCAGAGGGCGAGATTCGGGTTACGGTAGAGTCGGCACAGGCGAGAGTTAAGGATGAACCCGTATATCGGGATGTCTCCTTTGATGTCGAGGACCAACTTAAGCCCTATGATAGCAACAACGAGGGTCAGTACTACGATAAGAATCCGATCGTTACGAGCGAGCGTCTTAGCGAAGAGCAACGTCAGCTACCAGCTAAGATCATCTCTAAGGCTTACGAGCGTCTATGGCACAAGGCCAAGCTGCGCTACTTTACACCCGAGGTTATCCGTAGGGTCATCGTGGATGTAGAGTATCCGGAGTATAGGCATCCTAAGATCCACTACAGCTACCGCTCGGGGCAGCGCTCAGGTCTATTGCTCCCGCAGGATAAGCGTGCCCGCTTTAATAAGACGATTCGAGAACCTAGGCTTACAGGCCATGGCAGTGGATTATTCCAGATATGCATCAAGCCAAATGCTTTAGCCGACCTAACGGAGGAAGAGGATTTCGAGCTAGAGCTACTGATGCGCTTTGTTCACGTATTTGTGGCTTATGAGCTGCGTGTCGAGGGGCGTATCAACCCACGTGTTGCCGAGGAGCTAGAGCGTAAGAATTGGTTCGAGGGGAGCTTCCCCAAGCTCTTTAGGTATTATGCTGAGGTTACTGGCCAAGGCTACGAGGCGCTGAAGAAAACCTATGTAGATGAGCTGATGGAGATGCTCTATCCCGAACTTATGGGTGTCGACATCCCTGCCCCTATCAGCCCAAGGACTCGTATCGCTGCGACCCTAGAGGCGGAGTAGCCCCTATCCCTTCTCCCACGCCCCAAAGTAAGCGTACAAGAGGCTTCGCTAGGGCTGAGAATTTGGTACAGAGTCCCTTGACACGAAAAGCAGTAGAGCGAAAACCTTACAGCCCATCGGCTTGTTTTTAGCCTATATTAGTAAAGGGACTAACTCTTATGAAACTAACAAATAATCCCGACCTCGGACTACTCATCCTCCGCATAGGTATCAGCCTCCTGCTCCTACTGCACGGCTATTGGCATCTGACGACAGGGGCAGCAGCCGTCAAGGCTATGCTTGTTGCCCAAGGACTCCCGCTAGCACTCGCCTATGGCGTGTATGTCGGTGAGATCCTAGCTCCTATAGCCATCCTCCTCGGCTGGCGTACACGTCTGGCTGCAGCCGTAGCTGCGGGTAACTTCGCCTTCGCCCTCTGGCTGGGGCATCAGCACGAGCTTCTCTCCCTCACTCAGTATGGGGGCTGGGCTGCCGAGCTACCTGCTCTATTTTTTATACCTGCCTTAGCGCTCGTATTTACCGGCCCTGGGCGATACGCTTTATCACGCAACAAGCTAGGAGATTAATGCCTGGTAATCAGACATATTATAGCAATACATACAGGACATCGGCCAGCGAGCACCGCTCACTACCCCCACCCACTAAGCCACTTTTTTTCGCCTAGGTATTGCACGAATAAAAAACTTGTATTACCTTTGCAGTCGCAAACAGCAAGGCTCCGTAGCTCAACTGAATAGAGCATCTGACTACGGATCAGAA
>JAXFXP010000154.1:0-44469 GCA_034091595.1 Porphyromonas sp. | reverse complement strand
CCCTAAACGTCTTGAGGAAGCTGGCCTTGGGGATCGTTAAGGCTCAGAAAGATAAGCACTCTGTGAAGAAAAGAATGTTCAAAGCGGCGATGAATCCAGAATACCTCCGGAAGCTTCTCAGAATTTGATGCGGTTGCCCTGTGCTCATAGCATGCCTGCTGTGATATTTTATTGAATAATCCTAAGCCTACTGCCCTCCATGAGAGCCACAGGAGCAAAGCCCAGAGGATATGGCCCCAATTGAGGTGGAGGATAACGCACTTAGAGAGTTATTATGCAATAGTCTGCTGTAGGCCTTTTAGTTTATATTCGTTATCTTTGCAGATAAATAGATATAAATCATTGTTTTATGAACCTACAACAGCTAGAGTACATCGTTGCTCTAAATAAACATCGTCACTTCGGACGAGCGGCTGAGAGTTGCAGCGTTTCTCAGCCTACGCTCAGCACGATGGTACAGAAGCTCGAGGAGGAGCTGGGCGTTAAGCTCTTCGAGCGCTCACGCGTGTCTGTGGTCCCTACCAACGTAGGGGTTCGCATCGTAGAGCAAGCCGAACGCATCCTGCACCAGACGAGTATCTTGGGAGAAATCATCCACAACGAGTCCTCGACAGTTGCTGGGACTCTCAACCTCAGCGTTATCCCTACGGTAGCCCCGTATCTCATCCCACTCATAGCGCCTATCCTGGCAGAGAAGCTACCCGACCTGAAGGTAAACTTCCACGAGTACGTAACCTCTGAGTCTCTAGAGGCCCTCAAAGAGCACTCCATAGACATCGCCATCGTGGCCGACAATGAGGAGACACGCAAGTTCGCACTAACGCCTCTATACTTCGAGGAGTTCTTCCCCTATGTATCGCGTAATGAGCCTCTTTTTACGGAGAAGCATATACGCTCTAGCCAGGTACACCCAGACCGCCTATGGCTACTAGACGAGGGGCATTGTTTCCGAGATCAGCTACTGCGCTTCTGCCAAATCAAGCGCGAGAGCAACCCCTCGCACAGCTACCGCCATGGCAGCCTGCAGACCTTTATGAATATGGTAGAGCGAGGCAATGGTATGACCATCATCCCCGAGCTAGCGCTACAGTATGTATCGGAGGAGAACCACAAGCTAGTACGCCACTTCGCCATACCACGCCCCTGCCGTGCCATATCGCTATGTACCAATGCAGACTACGCCAGAGTTACACTGGTGCAGGTACTAGCCGAGCTTATCAGGTCTGCAATACCCAACGATATGCTGCGCATCAAGCCTACGCAGCAACTGATGTAAGAGGTTTATTTGTTGAGAGGTTTATATTTGTAACTATAGAGCGGGAGCAAGCCCTAGGGCCTGCTCCCGCTCCCTTTTTATTACCTTCCCTCGGGGCAGATAAGCCTAGGACTTAGCCCACACGCTAGGGCTCCCTGATTATGAGTCAGGGAGCCCTAGCGTGCAGGTCAATGGCCCCCTATCAGCTGGACCATCCACGCCCTAACTAAGCGATTACTGTAGCTCAGATAGCTGGCAGGTCGTACAAATATCTTAACTTTGTATTAACGTAAATTTAGAAGCATAGATGAAACTACATGAGTTGCTCCTCTCTGCCTGGGATACACATCTAGGACGGAGCAATAAACCCTACACGATACACTCGGCTAGCCCCGAAAGTATCGATATCGAAACGCTCAGCGACGACAGCCGTCGTGCCACAGAGAGCGTTCTCTTCTTCGCCATACGTGGCACCTCTAGAGACGGACACAGCTACATCCCTGAGGTCATCGACGCAGGCTGTAAGGCTTTGGTCGTAGAGACACTACCAGACACCCTAGACCCTGCAGCATGCTACATCCTCGTAGACGATAGCCAGGAGGCTATGGGGCTAATAGCTTCGGCCTTCCACGGCTATCCCTCACGCACTATGCGACTCGTAGGGGTAACAGGCACCAATGGCAAGACCACTATAGCCACCCTGCTATACCGCCTCTACCGTGCTGCTGGCTACCCTACGGGGCTACTCAGCACCGTCTGCAACTACATCGATGCTGTGGCCGTACCCAGCACGCATACTACCCCAGGGGCCATAGAACTACAGGCACTCCTAGCTCGTATGCGTGACGCAGGCTGTAGCCACGTCTTTATGGAGGTCAGTAGCCACTCGGTAGCTCAGCGCCGCATCGCTGGTATAGACTTCGATTGCGGCATCTTCACCAATCTCACCCGAGACCACCTAGATTACCATGGTACGGTCCTAGAGTACCTCAATGCTAAGAAACGCTTCTTCGATGAGCTACCTGCCACGGCCTTTGCTCTCGTCAATAAGGATGAGAAAAACGGAGCCGTAATGCTACAGAATACAGCGGCTCGCCCTTATGGATACTCCCTGCATAGCCTATCGGAGTATAAGGCGCGCGTACTGACGAAGTATGCCGACAGCACAGACCTAGAGATCAATGGGCAGGAGCTGACGATACGCCTCGTAGGCGACTTCAACGTCTACAACATCCTAGCCGTCTATGGTGCGGCACATCTGCTCGGTATGGACCAACAGGAGCTCCTCTGCCACCTCTCTACGCTCACGAGCGTAGACGGACGTATGGAGACCTTCCGAAACGAAAAGGTAGGCTATACAGCCTTCGTCGACTATGCCCATACTCCCGATGCCCTCGTAAACGTACTCTCGACCATACAGACGCTACGCCAAAGCACTGCCAAGGCCTCGGGAGGGCAGATTATAACCGTCGTAGGCTGCGGAGGAGATAGAGACAAAGGCAAACGACCTATCATGGCAGCTGAGGCAGCACGCTACAGCGACCGTGTCATCCTTACGAGCGACAACCCTCGTAGTGAGCGGCCCGAGGACATCCTAGCGGATATGCGTGCTGGGCTCGATGCCGAGGCAAGCGCCCGTAGCCTCGTCATCTCGGACCGTGCCGAGGCCATACGTACAGCCTGTATGCTCGCAGGGGCTGGCGACTACATCCTTATCGCTGGCAAGGGGCACGAAGACTATCAAGAGATACAGGGCGTGAAGCATCACTTCGACGATAGAGAGGTCGTACGCTCTATTATTAACGCCTAATCAAGATTTAGACACAGCTTATGCTTTATCACCTCTTTGACTACCTACAGCAGCTAGATATCCCCGGTAGTCGCCTACTGACCTATGTATCGGTACGTGTAGGCTTCGCCTTCATCATCGCAGTATTGATTAGCACTATCTTTGGGCACCACATCATACGCAGACTACAGCGTCTGCAGATAGGTGAAGAGATACGCAACCTCGGGCTAGAGGGACAGCTCAGCAAGAAGGGGACCCCTACAATGGGAGGTATTATCATCTTCCTGGCGATTGTTATCCCGACCCTCCTTTTCACCAGACTCGATAATGTGTACATCATCCTGATGCTCATCACCACAGTATTGATGTTCTTACTCGGCTTCACGGATGACTACATCAAGGTTTTCAAGAAGAACAAAGAAGGTCTCGCAGGGCGCTACAAGATTGTCGGGCAGGTAATCCTCGGACTCATCGTCGGCGTTACGCTCTACCTCAGCCCTGCCACTGTAATAAAGGAGAATAGTGAGGTCATACATCAGGATGGAGCCAAGCGCGTTATCTTCACCAAGATGGAGAGCAAGAGCACGCAGACGACTATGCCCTTCCTCAAGAACAACAACCTAGACTACTCCGAGATAATACCTGTCGATGGGCCTGCCAAGGAGCTCATCGGATGGGCCATCTTCATAGGGATGACGACCTTCGTAGTAACCATGCTATCCAACTGTGTAAACCTCACGGATGGCATAGACGGGTTAGCCTCGGGCTCTTCGGCTATCGTCGGGGGAGCGCTCGGCATACTGGCCTATGTATCCTCGCACTTCCAGATGGCTGGCTACCTCAATATCATGTACATCGTCGGCGCTGAGGAACTCGTTATCTTCGCTGCTGCCTTTGTGGGCGCTACTCTGGGCTTCCTCTGGTACAACAGCTACCCTGCCCAGGTCTTTATGGGGGATACCGGTAGCCTGATGCTCGGGGGTATCATCGGGGTCTTTGCCATCATCGTACGCAAGGAGTTGCTCATCCCCATCCTCTGTGGAGTCTTCATCCTAGAGGGCTTGTCGGTGATTATTCAGGTGAGCTACTTCAAGTATACCAAGCGTAAGACTGGCGAAGGCCATCGAGTCTTCCGCATGAGTCCGCTACACCACCACTACCAAAAGGGAGCCGATAGTGGCATCGCCTGTCTGTGGAATAAACCCCGCACTGCCCTACCCGAGGCTAAGATTACGCTACGCTTCTTCCTCATCGGCCTGATGCTAGCAGCCTTGGCACTCGTTACCCTAAAAATTCGCTAGCCTACAGCTCTGCCACTAAGTACATCGGCACTGGGCTACAAAATCTATAGCGCTACAGCTACGTTATACATTATATGAATACGAAGACTTATCAAATACTCTGGGCAGACGACGAAATCGACCTGCTCAAGCCACACATCCTCTTCCTAGAGGCCAAAGGCTATGCTGTAACACCCGTGCTGAGTGGCGCAGACGCCATAGAGGCTGTAGCGCAAAACCACTACGACCTTATCTTCCTCGACGAAAATATGCCTGGCGTAACAGGCCTTGATGCCCTACAACGTATCAAGGAGCTCAAGCCCTACATCCCCATCGTGATGGTCACCAAGAGCGAGGAGGAAGACCTGATGAACCAAGCTATTGGAGGCAAGATAGCTGACTACCTCATCAAACCTGTCAATCCGAACCAGCTCCTACTAAGTCTCAAAAAGAACCTTCACCAGTCCAGCATTATCAGCGAAACGACTACGACTAACTACCGTCAGGAATTCGCTCGTCTTGGTGCTAGTATGAGCGAACGCCTCAACCTAGAGGAATGGAAGGAACTCTACCGCCGACTCGTATACTGGGAGACCGCCCTAGAGGAAGGGGAAGCCCCAATGGGGGAGCTCCTTGAGATGCAGAAAGCCGAAGCCGGACGACTATTCGGCCGCTATGTCTCTAGCAACTACGAGCGTTGGCTCGCAGGAGCTGAGGACAAGCCAATGATGAGCCCCGACTTATTCAAGACGAAGGTATTCCCTCTACTTGATAAGGGAGAGAAGGTCTTTTTCATCCTCATAGACAACTTCCGCCTCGACCAATGGGAGAGTGTCAAGGGCTTGCTCAGCGAGTTCTACACCTTCGAAGAGGATATGTACATGAGCATCCTGCCTACTGCCACGCAGTACGCCCGCAATGCTATCTTCTCGGGCCTAATGCCTCTAGACATCGCCAAGATGTTCCCAGACCTATGGGTAGACGAAGAGAGTGAAGAGGGCAAGAACCTCAATGAGGAGCCCATGATACAGACGCTACTCGACCGCTATCGCAAGCGCTATACTTTCTCGTACAACAAGGTATATGAGCAGCGCTATGGAGAGCGTCTACTGGCCAGCATCAACGGGCTACGGGACTTTGACCTCAACGTTATAGTCCTCAACTTTGTCGATATGCTCTCGCATGCCCGCACCGAGAGCAAGATGATACGGGAGCTAGCCAACAGCGAGGCTGCCTATCGCTCACTGACCACCAGCTGGTTTCGCCACTCGATGACCTACGAGCTATTTAAGCGTATTGCCGAGCTGGGTTACAAGGTCGTACTAACGACTGACCACGGGACTATCCGTGTGAAGAATCCCGTCAAGATTATCGGCGATAAGAACACCAATACAAACCTGCGTTATAAGGTTGGCAAGAGCCTAACGGTCAATGATAAGTCCGTGATGGTAATAGACAAACCCGAGCGTATAGGCCTGCCCAAAAACAACCTGTCGGACAAATATGTCTTCAGCCTCGGTAATGACTTCTTCGCTTACCCTAATAACTACAACTACTACGTACAGTACTATCGAGATACCTTCCAGCACGGAGGCGTATCGCTAGAGGAGATGCTCGTACCGCTCATCACAATGAGCCCTAAGTAGACCACCTACCGACGCTCCGCCTAGAGCCCTACGCTCGGGCGGAGCGTCGGCACACTAATATACAGACTATGCAGATACAACTACAATATCGTATTCCCACCCTTGCCGACTTACCAGCGGCCGTAGAGTGGTTCATCGAGGAGATACTACCCTATGGGGATGTCTTCGCCTTCGATGCCCCCATGGGGACTGGCAAGACCACATTCATCAAGGCGCTAGTGGAGAGCCTTGGCGTTACAGATGTCATCAACAGCCCCACCTTCTCCATCATCAACGAGTATCGCTCGGATGACTCGGGAGAGCTTATCTACCACTTCGATTGCTACCGCCTAGAGCGCCTCGACGATGCCCTAAACCTTGGTGTAGAGGACTATCTAATGAGCGGAGCCCTCTGCCTCATAGAGTGGCCAGATATCATTCGTGAGGTCCTACCCGGAGACACCGTAGAGGTGAGTATCCGCGAGGAGGAAGACGGAGCACGTATCCTCTCGGCTAAGCTTTATCGCAACGACTAGCCATGCAGTACAGCCAGCATATAGAGAATCGTGCCGATGGATTACGTGGCTCGATAGAGATCATCTGTGGCTCGATGTTTAGTGGCAAAACCGAGGAGCTTATGCGTCGCCTCAGACGAGCCAAATTTGCCAATCAGCGTATCGAGGTCTTCAAGCCCGCCCTAGATACCCGCTACGACGAGGTAGAGGTAGTGTCGCACGACCGTAACAGCATCACCTCCACCCCCGTAGAGAGCTCGGCCAGTATCCTGCTGATGTCCTCCGAGGTCGATGTCGTAGGTATTGACGAAGCCCAATTCTTTGACCCTGGACTCATAGCGGTAGCTCAGGAGCTAGCCGACAAGGGAGTACGCGTTATTATAGCGGGACTCGATATGGACTTCCGTCGTCAGCCTTTCGGGCCGATGGCAGAGCTGTGCGCTATCGCTGACTCAGTAGACAAGATACACGCCATCTGTGTAGAGTGTGGACGTCTAGCCAACTACTCGCACCGCCTCGTCAGCGGAGAGGCTCAGGTCTTACTTGGCGAGGTAAAGGAATATGCCCCACTATGCCGCATCTGTTACAATCGACATAAGCATTAATAACACCAGACTATGCAAGCAACAAAATCACTACTTATCACCTTAGGCCTAACGCTGGCGACCACAAGCTGTATCGTCGTTAATAGCCAAGACCGTAGCACACGCTACAACGAATCGAACAAGAAGCAGGCTATGAGCCCCACCCTCGGAGGGAAACTCTTTACCTCTGCCTGGATACAGCGCTCTGCCGAATACCAAGCGCTCTGCGAACAGAGCTATGCCCTAGCGACTCTCCGCCTAGACGAAGCTCTCCGCCACAAAGGCGCCAAGCTCCTGGCCATCATTACAGACATTGATGAGACCGTCCTAGACAACTCGCCCAACTCGGTGCATCAAGCTCTACGAGGCGAGGACTATACAGACAAGAGCTGGGATGAGTGGTGCGACCGTGCCGAGGCTATCCCCCTAGCAGGGGCTCTGCAGTTCTTCCGCTATGCAGACAGCAAGGGGGTGAAAATATTCTACATCAGTAACCGTACCGAGCGCAACCGCCAGGGTACTCTCAAAAACCTCCGCACCTACGGCTTCCCTCAGGCCACAGACGAGCAGCTTATGCTCCGTACGACCACGAGCGACAAGACAGAGCGCCGTCAACAAGTCGCCACAAGGCACGACATAGTACTACTGCTCGGAGATAACCTAGGAGACTTCGAGCACGTCTTCGACAGCAGTAGCGAAAGCGAGCGTGCCGAGGGCGTACGAGCTTGGAAGCAAGAATTCGGCAAGCGCTTTATCGTCCTCCCTAACCCCAACTACGGAACTTGGGAGAAGGCCATGAATGGTGGCTACCCTAGTCTAGAGATCAAAGACAGCAAGCTACGTAGTATCCTGAAGAACTACTAGCCACCTACCAGGATAGGGAAAACAATCCCCCACTATGGTCGCTCTATGGAAGCGTCCCATAGTGGGGGATTGATGTATGCTCGGGGTACTCCTAAAGGCTAGGGCCAGCGCACAGAGCCTAGAGCTCTATCCACTAGAATACCATCCAGCATACTTAAATTAAACTTACCTGCACGCTTAGCACGCAGGCGGATAACGAAGAGCTCGCCATCACCAGAGAGCGTAGCAGCCTGACCAAGATTCACAAAGGTGGGGTATAGGGCCTTCGTGCCATTGCTATGTAGGCGATCATAAGTGAGGTTTTCCATTGTTTTAGCCCCGCTTACGCTTGTGCCTAGGTACTCGTAGAGCGTAGCATCGTAGGGCAATGCGAAGCTCATAGCATTGACAGCTTGCATATCCTGAGAGCCGTGGACTGCTATTGCAATCTCATCACCTGCACGGAACTGCTGCGCACTAGGTTTGAGCAGCAGCTTGCCCTGCACCTTGTCGCCACTCGTAGGCTGTGCACCTCCATTCAGACTGACAGCCACATGTGCGATGTCGTAGGCATCTATGAGACCATTACTATTAATATCACCAGCACTTACATAATCGAAGTCCGCATCGCTACGCCGTAGACCCGTATAGTTCATATAGGATGTCAGGTCGTTCTCATCAATGCGCTTATCCTTATTGATATCACCCTGTAGCAAAGCCTCTGTACCAGGTCGACGGAAAACAAGCAGCTCACGGCCCGAGCCAAAGTTACCGGTAGCCTCAGCGACCTCAAAGCGGAGATAACGCACACGATCAGCCTCTGGCAGGACGATATCCTTAGCCATCGCATTGCGTGCCCACGTCCAGGCAACAGGCTTACTCCAGTTAATCTTGTCCGTACTATACGATAGTGTACCACGTAGGAGAGTACCATTACCAGCGTCATCTCTAGGCACATAGCGGATGGTATCCACCTCGTAGAGTGCCCTGAGGTCCACATCCAGGGTGAAGGGAACAGCCTTTTGGCTCCAAGCAGTATGCCACATACTCTTGTCATCGTGGTCAAAGAGTGCAGAGACGGGTGTCCCTCCCTGATTGGCACAGCTCGTTACCCCACTGATGCCTTTAATCGCCCAGAGAAGAGGGTCTACAGATGTCTTGGCCCCAAGGCTCGTCCACTCGCTAGCCCCATCGCGATTGACTGCACGCAGCTCGAAGGTGTAAGGCATATCCGGACGAAGGTCTTCGAAACGTAGCGAGTTTGTACGAATAGTCGAATAGATACGATCCTCGAAGCGTATCTCGTAGTAGTCGGCATTGTCTACAGGCTCCCAGCCGAGCATAAGGTCAGTAGACTTGGCCTCGGCTACGTGCAGTGCCTGAGGAGCCGTAAGGGCTCCACTCTTTTTCAGCAGAGATGAGGCTACATCGAAGCGTACTCCACGTACGCTGAGTACGACCTCCTGCTTATCGGCATCAATAGCTGCTAGCTTGACGAGCAACTGTGGATTACGGCGAATGCTCACATGCGCAAAGGGTGTCCCCTCTGTAGCAAACTTATTGAGCTCTGGGGCAGCGTCGTAATAATACACATTCTCGCTCGCCTCGTAGTCAGCCAGCGATGTAGCACGACGCAAGGCCACGCGACGACCGCCAGCCTGACAGCTGACCTTACCTGGCTCCTCACTCACGTTGATACGTACCTCGGTACGCTTACGAGGCTCGTAACCCGAGAAGCCCTTGCCCTCGCTGGGGCCTATCGAGAAGGTCAGATGCGTACCATCGAGGTTCATCCTAAGAGCTGTACGCTTGTCGGCTCCTAGACGGTAGGCTTCGCTACGGCCGTCATCATCATACTCCTGACTCATATGCGTCCCTTGGGCAGGATACAGCTCGTAGGCACGATAGTCCCTAGGCTGTTCGTTGGGGGTATTATGGGGGATGGTAACAGGGATTATAGCACCAGCACGCACGAAGATAGGGAGCTTCCAGATAGGGGCTGCGTAGTCATTGATAATACGTCCACCAGCATAGGCCTCACCCGTGAAATAGTCGTACCAGAGCGTTCCCTCAGGGAGATAGATACCGTGGCGTACATCGTTGCCCTCTGCATCGATGCGTGTAGGCTGATAGATGGGAGCGATGAGGAAATCCCGCCCATATAGGTATTGATAGCGTGTGGCTGTGCCCAGCGTGAAGTCGTTTGGGTACTCTAGCATCATGGCCCGTATCATAGGCTTACCGTCCACGGCCTCACGGGCAATGGTGTAGGCATAGGGCATAAGCATGCTCTTCATCTTGAGGTACCAGCGATTGATAGACGTGGCTGGCTCCCCTAGGGCATCTGGGAACTTAGGGTTGCTCCCCCACCCATCCATGTTTAGCTCCATCGGTGTGAAAGTCTTCCACTGGAACTCGCGGATATTCACAGCCGAATTCTTGCCCCCGAAGATGCCATCTACATCACTCGTGATATTGGGTTGCCCCGAGAGGCCAGAGCCTATGAAGGTGGGGATATGGAAACGGATATACTCCCATTCGCCACCCGTTTGGTCGCCGCTCCAGATAGTCGCATAGCGCTGAGTACCTGCCCAACCATCTAGAGAGATGATAAACGGTCTAGCCGCTTGACCATAGTACGGCATAATCTGAGCTACGTCGGCCACACCATTGAGGCCAAACGAATAACCAGCGCCCACCCAAGCTACGTCTGTCTTGAGGACACGTACCCCTGCATCTCGCACCTCCTTGACGATATCACGCTGTAGGAGTGGCGATATACCTGGTTTAGGATGGAGATCAGACTGCGTCCAGAGACCGATCTCTACCCCCTGCTTGCGGGCATACTCACCAAAGAGGCGTAGGTTCTCCACATTACCCTCGAGGCTCTCAGTCTGACCATAGCCAGCACCATAGCCATCGTTGGGTAAGAACCAACCAAGTGGCATATCATTCTGTAGGTATCTATCTAGAGCTGCACGTGCCGAGAACTGGTAATTGCCTCGCTCTCCGTTGAGACTCTCCTTGACGCCTCCGTTGTCTTTCTGACTCTCGGTATAATACTTGCCATCGGGGAAACGTATACCACGCTTGGTATCCGTCGTTACCTGCCAATAATCTCGGTTATAAGCATTGAGGTGTCCCTGATAAAAGCCAAACTTCGGCATGAGCACGGGCTTGCCAGTAATCTGATAGAACTGCTGCAGTAGGCCCGTTGGCGTAGGTGCAGCCATCAAGAAGACATCTAGATATTCCTCCTGATGCGTTAGCTCTACACGTCCCTGCGCCTTGGTATCGAAGTCGTAACGCCCTGGGCGGAAAGTATGCCACATCAGCCCATAACCCGCCGTAGACCAATAGAAGGGCGTAGGCGATGCTACCCCGCCATCGACCCAGTTATTGGTATTCACGATGTCAATAGCCTTACCACGGTGCGAGAAACGCCCATTCTGCACGCCTCCACCGTAGTAGTACTCGGCAGGCGTGGAGGATAGGCGGAGTGTCGTCGCCCCCTTGGCAATCGTGAGAGGCTCCAGCTGACGTACTAGGACGTGTCCACCAGCATCTACCAAGCTCAGTAGCCCCGAGATACGATCTATATCCAGACGCAGGCCACTAGCCGAGCGTAGGCGCACCTGTGTTTTCGTCTCCTCACGCTCAATGGGCGCTATCTGCTTTCGGGGGTTGTCGACAAGTATCTGTGCCTCGGGCGATGCTTTGGGAGCACGCACGACACCCCCCTGGGGGTCTAGGAAAAGGCGTATAATATCATTGGTATAGAAGTCTATCGTGAGGATGCGTCCATCGCTAAAGTAGACTTCGTAAGTCGTAGGGTTGAGCTGTTTCACTTGGCTAACAGCGGCACGCTCACTTCGCTGCTCTACGGCCTGTGGCCGTGCCGACAAGGTACTCGGCACAGCCAAGGCTAGGGCAAGTACGGCTAGACTGCCATAGCCCCAAGTGGGGGGTAATACTTTTATCATGATACGGTGTAATAGTTCTAAATTCTCTGATAAAGATAGTATTTTAAGGTTTAACCGAGCATAACAAATAAAAGAGCCACCTATCATGCTGATAAATGGCTCTTATGCTGCGAGATGGTTGCCCAATAGAGAGAATCTCTAGGGGAGAATAGTCATACGCTTGATGACTATATTCTTGATCGGACGATCATCGCCATCTGTCTCGGCACGCTGTATCTTGTCGATGACCTTAAAGTCCTTGCTATCCAGCAAGCGTCCGAAGATGGTATAGGCCCCATCGAGGTGTGCTGCACCACCCTCACTCATATAGGCCTGGCGCTGTGCGGGGGTGTAGCGTCGCCCATGCTTCTCCTCCTCTTTGTTGAGGTCAAACTCGGTGTAAAACTTACCCGTAACAATATAGAACTGCGAGCCCGAGGATAGTTTCTTGGGATTCTCGTCATCTCCTAGGCGTGCAGCAGCCAGCATGCCACGGGTATGGATGTAGCGCTCAGGGAGAAACTCAGGCTCGATAGTTCCCGAGATAGAGTCCTCTGGCAACTCATCCTCATAGCGCAAGCCCTTGCTCTTTAGATTCCCCCCTTGTATCATAAAGTTTTTGATAACACGGTGAAAGAGCGTGCCATCATAACTACCAGCACGTACATTGGCCAAGAAAGCATCCCTATGCTTGGGTGTCTCATCGAAGAGCTCTAGGACAAACTTACCCTTGCTAGTCTCTACCAAAACACGGGCACGAGTACCAGATGTCTGAGCCTCTACGAGTACAGTGGTGAGTAGGCAAAGCCCGAGGCAGAGCCTGCGTAGTAGCTTACGAATCATATGCGCATCTTTTATGTTATGAATTGTCTTGGTACAAAGATACAAAAAGATGCCTCCCTAGCATGGTCTAAACCAGCCAGGGAGGTCATCCAGTCGAAAAGTAGTTTGTATTGTGTCTCTTTGGTTATATCTCCGGTGTTTGGTCTCAGATAGCCCAAGCTACTAAGACACGCGCAAGCTCTTGCCTGGTCTCACCTTGTTGCTACTTAGGCCATTGAGGCGCTTGAGCTGGCTCACTGTCATACCATGCTTACTAGCAATCTCGGCGAGCGTATCTCCACGGCGTATACGATAGGTCTGTGGCTTATCTTTGCTCTCCGATGGCTTGGCCGCCTTAGCACGAGCCATAGAGGCACGACTAATAGCACGGCTGTAGCTATTCTTGGCAAAGGCATAGATATCCTGCCGAGGAGCACCCATCTGGAAGTCAAATAGCTCACTGGGATTGAGTGGGACACCCATGAAGCGAGCTTCGAAGTGGAGGTGTGGCCCCGTAGAGCGCCCAGTGTTCCCCCCGAGAGCAATAGGGTCGCCAGCCTTAACGATAGTACCCTCTGTTACTAGTCTGCGGTGCAGATGCCCGTAGACCGTCTCTAGGCCGTTGGGATGTCTTACTACTAGGTAATGTCCGTAGCCTCCGCCTTCGTAGTCGGCTACACGTACTTTGCCCGAGTAGGCTGCACGTACAGTATCGCCCACGCTGAGGGCCAGATCCGTACCATAGTGCATCCGGCCAAAGCTGGCACGATAGCCATAATGACTCGTTACTTGTCTACGCTCAATAGGCATCACAAAGCCATCAAGATTGATATCATAACGGTTGGGGATGTCTACGCTCATGCCAGCGAAAGGATTTACGCTGTGTGTCCATGAGTCCTCGCCATAAAGGTCCTCTCCTGGTGCCTCCAGAGCCTCACGCTCCATCTGGCGCTTCAGCTCCGCATCACGTAGCTTGCGGTGCGTAGAGATTTTCTTCTTGACCTCTATCCCATCAGCGAGGAGGCCTTTGGGCGAAGCCGTTCTGTCGGCAGAGGTGCTCGCCGTTTGCGCTTTGTGCGTCTCTCGCTTAGCTGTCTGAGCATACGCCTTATGGCCAGCAAAGGGCGCTGCGAAGCTCAAACACAAAGACGCACATAGCACGAATAGGGTTGCCTTTGTCATGCAGTAGCTCTTTTGTTAGTTGGTTTGTAAATCTGTAATTAGGTAAGCCGCGGGACTATACCTCACCAAGAGGTTCGTCCTCGCAACATAGGAGTAACGCAGACTCGGTATGCTTTATTGCCCTCGGGATACAAGGGGTAAAACTATGAGCTGGTGTCCTCCCACTTAGGCAAAGATAAGTATTCTACTTGGAACACGCAACTTATGAGCAGATCCTTTTGCTCTATAGGATGTTAAAATCCATCCTTTCGACTCAAGAAAATGACACCACTAGACAAAAGAAAGCCTGCCGCGATATCCGATAGCGGACACCACGGCAGGTTATACTATAGCGGGATTGTGTAGACCCGCTCGACTGTTTAGGCCTCGATAGCAGCGATACCTGGTAGCTTCTTACCCTCGATGGCCTCTAGGAGTGCACCACCACCAGTAGAAACGTAAGATACCTTGTCTGCATAACCAAACTTATTCACACAGGCTACGCTATCACCTCCACCAACGAGAGAGAATGCACCTGCGGCAGTAGCCTCAGCGATAGCAGCGGCTACTGCGCGTGAGCCATCTGCGAAGTTATCCATCTCGAATACGCCCGTAGGACCGTTCCAGAGGATCGTCTTGCTCGACTTGATAACCTCTGAGTAAGCCTTGATGCTATCTGGGCCGATGTCCATACCGATCCAGCCTGCAGGGATATTGTCGTTGCTGGCGTACTGCGTATTGGCGTCGTTGCTAAATGCATCTGCAATCTTGCTATCCGTGCTGAGGACAAGGTTTACACCGTTGGCCTTAGCCTTAGCTACGATTTCGCGGGCTAGGTCTAGCTTATCATCTTCGCAGAGTGAGTTACCAATGTTGCCCCCCTCGGCCTTGAAGAAAGTATAGGTCATAGCACCCGTTAGGATAAGGTTGTCTACCTTGCCGAGTAGGTTCTCGATGATATCAATCTTGCTAGATACCTTAGAACCACCCATGATAGCTGTAAACGGACGAGCGATGTCTTCCATCACCTTCTCTACAGCGTTTACTTCCTTGCCCATGAGGTAGCCAAACATCTTGTTATCCTTGTCGAAGTACTCAGCAATAAGAGCTGTCGAAGCATGTGCACGGTGTGCCGTGCCGAAGGCATCGTTTACATAGCAATCAGCTAGAGCTGCGAGCTTCTTGGTAAACTCCTTCTGGCTAGCCTTAATAGCCTTCTTAGCCTCTGCCTTCTCTTCGTCACTAGCATCCTCTGCTAGGCCACGTGGCTTACCCTCTTCCTCGGCATAGAAGCGGAGGTTCTCCAGTAGGAGTGCCTCACCACCCTTGAGGGCAGCAGCCTTCTCTACAGCCTCTGCACCTACGCAGTCGTTGGCAAACTGTACCTCTACACCTAGGCACTTAGACACATGCGCTAGGATGTGGCGGAGCGAAAACTTATCCTCTACCTTCTTGGGACGACCTAGGTGCGAACCAATAATTACAGAGCCACCGTCTGCAATGATCTTCTTGAGCGTAGGCAGAGCGGCACGGATACGCGTGTCGTCCGTGATGTTGAAGTCGCCATCAAGAGGCACGTTGAAGTCAACGCGCACGAAAGCCTTCTTGCCAGCGAAATTAAACTGTTCGATATTCATTGTCGTATTGTTATATAAGTTCATAGAGTAAGACCCCCAGTCGGTTATATGAGATAAGACGACTGAGGGTCGTAAGTGGATACTACCTCTTAGATACCACCTGCGGGCTTGTCGCTCTCAGGCTGCTGGAAGTCTACGAAGCACAGTGCTGCTAGCGCCGTACCATAACGCTTCTCGATAGTGATACCCTCACTGATGAAGTTCAGCTCACCGAGATAGTACTGACTGTAGGTCTTGGCATGCAGGTCATTGATCACACGTATCAGACGGCTCTCTAGCTCCTCGATACGATAGCGACCGCTCACCTCACAAACAAGGCCACCGACCTTCTTGTCGAAGTTCTCGTCCTCATACATCCAAGCATAGACGATACCAGCCGACACAAACTCGTCCTGTTGGCCATGCGATACAGACATAATAGTCTTGAGCTCGCTACCAAAGGGAGGCAGGTCAATCTCGTCCATGGATACGAGGTGCGCCGTAGCAGGAATCACCGATGAGTAAACCATGATGTTGAAGTCCGAGATACCAGCATCATACAGAGCCATGTGGTACGAACCTGCATGTAGCTCTAGATCAGACTCACCGCTACCCTTGGTAACGAAGTAAGTGTGGGGGATTAGATTCCCAACGAATTTTGCCATTTACTATTTAACGTTATTCTAATTATTACCTTGCAGTTTGGATTACAAAGATACAACAATTTGGCGGGTAATAAGTTGTAGCACCCTCAGACAAGCCCGCATTATAAGCTCTGCCCTCTAGCACGTGGCTAGCCCCTCGCCAATACCGCTGAGAGCCAGACACACAGCATATTGGGACTATTATCCCTGGACAACGTGCAGGCCATGTGCCTACGTTACAACAAAAGTCCCCACACCAGATAGGCTAGACAGCCTTGGTGTGAGGACTTTTATTGCGTAAGGCTAGACTCTTAGTTGAGCCGGATGCCTAGGCGAAAGAAGACCGTCCCCTGAGAACTAGCCCCCTGACGCGATACGCCAACCGCGCTATAAGTATAGTCAAAACTGGTGTACGACACGCCTACAGCCGGACTTAATCCCAGCTTACCGAGCAATTTGGGAAGCTCCCAGCCTAGGGCTAAGGTCCCATAGAACTTAGTATGATACTTCGTATAGCCCGATATTACCATGTCTACATCAGATATTGGCAAGCCTACCATAGTCGAGAGTTGCAAGCGCTTAAGCGTTTTTATGGGTGCATAGCGGAGATCTAGGTGCAAGCCATTATGCCGGAGCTCATTGGGGTTGCCATATCCCGCTCGGTAGAGACCTAGACCAACCTGAAGACCATCAAGGCTAGGAAGATGTACCCCTAAAGCCGTAATATAGAAGTTCCCCCCAAAGCCCATATCGTTGGGTAGAGAAAGTTGGGACTTATCGGATAGTGTCGCTCCGATATTGAAGCCCGCCTCGCCCCACAGGCCTCGCCTCTTCGTAGCTTGTGCATCTAGACTTGTAGAGCCAAATAGTAGCAGTAGCAGGCACAAAGCACATTGTATTGCTAGATGTTGTGTATAAATCGTACGCCTTTCCATACTCCATCCCTTTTTACTGAAACAAACATATCAAACGACTTCAAAGTCACTTCTCGAGGCTTAAAGGGCGAAATAGAGACTTTCCCTCCTCCATAAGAAAAACTCAACCCAGCCGCCAGATTCAGATTAATAGATTTACCCTTTACATTTTCATATTCGGACACTCCAACAGCATAAACTTGACTCTTCCCTTTAGTATCAGGAAAGAAACCCATTCTTGGAGTTTCTTCAAGAGCTTTCTTCTGGAATGGAGCAAATACCATATGACGGACATTCTTATTTAGAAGAGATATTATTTCTTTCCGTGGTGCATTATACAAGAACTCGTACGCTTTTGTTGGATTTATCTCAAATCTCCCGATTTCGACCGAAGGAACAATTGCAGCTATCTCATGTGCCCAATCATCTATAAAATCGATGTTCTTATACACACGAGTCGCAAAGGTTGAAACCTGACCACTAACTGTTGCTTGAAACCCTTTGAGGGTATTGACTGCTACTGGGTTTTGTAGACTCTGGCCAATTATCTCATCTGTTATCTCAGCGTGAAACTGATTAAACCCAACCACCATTTTCTCTGCTATAGCTTCTTTCCAAAACTTAAGCCCCAAGAATCGTTTACGATACTGTAATCTGGCCTTAATACCCGTTGTCGTTAGAAACCCTAAATCGACGTCATAGACAACAAGTTGCACTCGATGCTTCTCATCAAAATAGTTCTCTCGACTTATATTATGCCCGAACACACTACCAAGAAGCTTTCCAACAATTGTTTTTTCCTTCCAAGGATAGGTATCAACATTGTAGTTCTTGTGGAATGCAGGAATCTCTGGTTCTATCGGAGCAGAAATCAGAGACTGATGATTGACAACAGAAGGAGATCTCTGAGACGCATTCCGAACAACACCATAAGAGTCTATATAGTAAACATTATCACCAACAGGCATAACCTGACCTGGCTGTAGTTTAGCTAATGAGATTGTGAGTTCTGATATTCGCCGCTCTGTTTCATAAGAGTCGACTTCTCCATCTTTCGAAGTGTCTACTCGTGCTTCTGATACAGCAACTGGAACGACTGGAGTTAGTACGCCCGATGTCTTGCCAATGATACGAAAGTCTTCAATCGCCCGATTAAGTTCTTCTTCTTGAAGCAAGGGGGCGACAAAAGTACCAACCTCGGTAACAGCATAAAGAGAATCGGCAATCTCGACTCTGAGCGTAGTATCGAGAGCGAACCTTAGAGTAGGATCGAGAATGAGCTCTTCTGCACGAAAAAGAGCGAACTCTTCCGATGTCATCTCTGTATCGACTTGTGCCTCTGAGATATCATCAAATGGGAGAGTCTCAGCTATCTCGACAAGGGACTCAGTTGGCATGGAACGCAACTGTTCTTGCCTTAGACTCGCAATGGACTTAAAACCCTTTGGTATATAACGAGCATAGGCATGAGCACTGCGCAAAGCATCGCCACCCTGTTTGAGTTGTTCAATATAAAGATTGAAGTCTTTACGACTTGCAAAGCTTAAATACTTCTTGGGGCCTGATACAACCTCCCCATTTACTTCGGGAGAAACCGATGTATTGAACACCTCTGATTCCCTACTACACGCCATCAGTAATAGCGACAGGATGACTAGGAGACAATAACGTATTCGTTTCATAATACCTGTGATATAATAAGAGATTATTACTACTGCTTTTCACATGGAATACCTCGAACATCCGAGGCGCTTTAATTCTGATAAAATACGAACCTAGCTACAGGTCTAATACATTTCAAACAGCCTTCTCATGGACACATTTACTATTAGGGGTTAGAATATGCTACAAATATATATACATTCTAGATATTCCACAAGTGCTATAGGACAACTTATCGAAGACTATATTGCGACTATAACATAATACAGCACTCGCTTCGTTATTTATGGCATTCGGGCTTGGTCATTGACTAAAGCCCCACTTCACCCTCATTCTTAACGATTTGCAATCGCCGAATTCTCCAAAGTCTAGTAAAACAACAAGCCTCGACTTGTCATTTCGGATGCCGTGCCGGTGCTCTCTATTAGTGGGGCGCAGCAGGCTAGACTTGACTTTCTGCAATCCCCCGCCATGGGCACCTAGCGTACAGCAGCTAGTGAACAAGTGTACACCTACTGCTGAACGAGCGTGCGCAAACTACTAAAGGGAAGGTTGCATAAGACCCGAGACGAGCGCCAAAGGCTTAGCCCCCAGGAGACCCCTAGCAAGCCGTGCCAAAGCCTGTCGAGCGGGTGCTTTCGGGCCCTCTATTCGGGGCTTGAATAACGTGTTAAAAAAGTGTACCTTTGTCTTAAATTAGTTATCAATAAGATTACATGCCGAGTAGCACGAGCACAAGGCCCCAAGCGGACGCACAAGCCAAGAGGGGCAAGACCAAGAAAAAGAGAACGAGCAAAGTACGCAAGAAACCCGATAGCTGGTACATCCGGCTGGCAAAGTCCCTAGGCGCTAGTCAGGGGGCCGAGGCTTCGTTTGCCGACTTTGCACGTACCATCGGAGGGCTTATGGCTTGGGCAGCCTTCCTATTCACCCTCGGGACGCTCTTGATATACGTCCTCAACGCCAAGGCTATATACAGCCAGATACACGGCTCGGGGGTGGATAACGGTGAGTATAGTCTCATCGGCTCACTTGGCTCGGAGATCGGCTACCATCTATTCAACGGATACTTTGGCTGGGGCAGCTTCGCTATCTCAGCCTTCCTAGCCATACTCGGTATAGGCCTCCTATGGCTACAGCGCAATCAGTGGACACGTGTCCTCGGGCGCCTCACTCAGCTCTTGGCCTGGACGCTGTGGCTAGCCCTCACTCTAGCAGCTCTGCAGCAGCTCTTCGGTGCCACTGATAGCGTCCTACTCTGGGGCGGGGAGCTCGGGGTACTATACCTCAGCTACCTACTCAAGCACATCGGTTGGCTCGGTGTGGCTCTAGCGATTGTTATCGGGCTACTCATTATACTAGTGGTATGCAGCGACCGAGTGCTCTTGGCCATAAATCAGCCCCCTAAGCTCAGCTCCGAAAGCCTTGGCAGTATCACTATTTGGCAGAGGCTAAAGGCTCTGTTCCGACGCAAGCCGAAGGAGGCAAGTGGAGATGAGGCGGACGAAGACGAGCCAGAAGAGCTCCACGAAGAGGACGACACAGAGGAGGACGATACTGAGGCTGATACTGAGATATGGGACGATGAAGACGAAGACGAAGTACCGGCCTCAGAGCATAAGCCCAACCCTACCCAGCCTCAGCACGCCACGCCACAGCCCACTAGCATACAGCCAGCAGAGCGCCCCGATGGGGGGCAGGAGGATAGCTTCGTCGTAGAGGTCGCACAAGAGGATGAGCTCGTCGCTGAGGAAGAAGAGCCACAGCCCTCTATGCCTCCGGGGCTCAAGCTAGCACACTACCGTAAGCCTAGCTTCGACCTCCTACAAGACCACGGACCGAGCAACATAGTAGCCAACAGAGAGGAGGTCGAGCAGACGAAGCAGAAAATCCTGACAACACTTGCCAACTTCAAGGTACAAGTATCCGCCAAGCAAGCGACTGTCGGTCCGACCGTTACACTCTACGAGGTTACCCCCGCTGAGGGAGTCAAGGTAGCACGTATCAGCAGCCTGGCCGACGACCTAGCCCTCAATCTAAAGAGCGAAGGCATCCGCATCATAGCCCCCATGCCTGGGCAGGGCACTGTAGGGATAGAGGTCCCCAACCGCAAGCCCCAGATTGTGTCTATGCGCAGCATTATGGCCTCGCAACGCTACAAGGAGGAGCAAGAGCGTATGGAGCTCCCTATAGGCATTGGTAAAACTATCACCAACGAGCCCTTCATCTTCGACCTCGCCAAGATGCCACACCTGCTAATAGCTGGTGCTACGGGGCAAGGCAAGAGCGTCGGCCTGAACGCACTCATCACCTCGCTACTCTATACCAAGCGCCCCGAGGAGCTAAAGTTTGTCATGGTGGACCCCAAGATGCTGGAGTTCTCACTCTACGAAGACATCCAAAACCACTTCATGGCGATGCTCCCTGATATGGATAAGGCCATTATTACCGATATGAGCCTCGTAGTCCCTACGCTCAACTCGCTCTGCGTAGAGATGGACAAGCGCTACGAGCTGCTCACCAAAGCACGCGTCCGCAACATCAAAGACTACAACGAGCAGATACGCTCGGGTAAACTATCACGCCTGCATGGCTTCGACTTCCTGCCCTACATAGTCCTCATCGTGGATGAGTTTGCAGACCTTATTATGACCCGAGGCAAGGAGGTGGAGATGCCAATAGCCCGTCTAGCGCAGAAAGCACGTGCAGCAGGTATACATATGGTAATCGCCACACAGCGCCCCTCTACAGATGTCATTACGGGTACCATTAAGGCCAACTTCCCAGCCCGTATTGCCTTCAAGGTATTCTCTAGTGTAGACTCTCGTACAATCCTAGACTCTACAGGTGCCAATCAGCTAGTAGGGCGTGGAGATATGCTCTTTTACCAAGGGAAGGAGATGGTACGCGTACAGTGTGCCTTCATGGACACCAACGAGACCGAGGACATCGTAACGCACGTCGCCGAGCAAGAGAGCGAAGGACATCCCTACCTCCTACCCGAATACATAGAGGAGGGCGCTGACAGCGAGGGCAAGAACATCGACCTTAGCCGCAGAGACTCACTCTTTGAAGAGGCAGCACGCATAGCAGTATCCACCCAGATGGGCTCTACTAGTACCCTACAGCGCAAAATGCAGATCGGATACAACCGTGCCGGCCGTATCACCGATCAGCTAGAGGCCGCAGGCATCGTGGGGCCACAGAAAGGCAATAAGAACAGAGATGTACTTATCACCGACCTTATGGCACTAGAGGAGCTATTAGAGCGCTTACGCAACAGCTAATCTACAGGTCTCAGGCCTCTAGTGTCCAACATAAAAAGCATAGCGAATACGTTACTATAGTAGGGCGATAAACCTAAGCCCCGATGACAAACGACGAATGAATATGAAGAAGATACTAATGGGCATAGCCCTACTAGCAAGTCTAGGACTCGCTAGTGCACAGACTAAGCGTAGTCCGCAGGAGGTGATGGCACGCGCTGAGCAGCAGATCTACGGCAAAGGTGATGCCGAAGCTAGCTTTACCTCTACTCTACTCGATGCCAAAGGCAAAGAGCAAGGTCGCTACAACGGTAAGATATTCCTACAGGGCGAGAACTTCCGCCTAGAGTACGGTGATATTATCGCAGTCTTCTCCGGTAAGACGCTGACGCACCACGATGACCTTGAGGAGACGCTCACCATTAGCAATCCTACGAGCGAAGAGTTGCTACAGGTCAATCCCTTTCACTTCCTACGTGCACGAGGCAAAGGCTTCAGCGTACGAGACCTCGGGGCTGCCGGCACGGTACAGACGCTCGCCTATACCCCACAGGGCAAGAGCAATATCAAACTCGTAACCATCGCCTATAACAACACGACAGGTCTCCCGACGAGTATCGTCGTGCTGAGCAAAGACAACAGCCGAGTGCAGATAGCCATAGGGAGCTTCCGCAATGTCCCTAGGCCATTTGCTAAGTCCATCTTTAACCTCTCAAGCAAAGATTTTCCCAAGAGTGAAGTCGTAGACCTGCGCTAGAGATACCACAATGATCAACCTTCGTCAATTCATCAACAAGTACCGCCACCACCTACCCTACATTTGGGCGGTGGTGGCTTTTTTAGCCTCACTTGCCAAAATCAAAGCCCACCGGCACAACAACTACACCATCTTCAGCAGTAGCTGGGGACATCTAGAGAGCGGACTATCTCTCTACCAGGCATACCCCCAAGAGTACAACGACCTCTATCTCTATGGGCCTACGTTCGCAGTCCTCATAGCCCCCATAGCCCTACTACCTGCGACAGTGGGCTATCTGGTGTGGCAGATGCTGCTGGCCACGCTACTACTATGGGCTATCGCTAGCCTCCCCCTGAGCCTAGAGCGACGAGCTCTCGTCGGAGCTTTCACGCTCAATGAGATGGTTACAGGGCTGATGATGCAGCAGTGGAATGTAGGCATCGCTGCCCTCCTGCTCTTAGCCTTCGCTTTCAACGAGCGCGGTCGAGAGCATTGGGCTACACTCTGCATAGCTATAGGCCTTACGACCAAGCTCTATGGCATCGTAGGCCTGGCCTTCTTCCCTTTTGCACAGCACAAGTGGCGCTTCGTCTGGACTCTGGCTATGTGGACGGGCTTGCTGCTAGCACTGCCGTACGTCTGTGCGGATGCCAACTACGTCTCAGGACAGTACCTTGAGTGGTTCACGACACTAGCTAGCAAAAATGGGAACAATCACTTCGCTACGATGCAGAACATATCGCTCCTGGGCATCCTCCGTAAGTGGAGTGGCTCTACTGCCTATAGCGACATCATCCCCATAGCCCTAGGACTCGTGGTCTACGGACTCGCCTACCTCCGCTTAGGGCAGTATCGCCACCTTGGGTTCCGACTCGGTATACTATCCTCCACGCTCCTATTTGTTGTACTTTTTAGTACGGGTAGCGAGTCGAGCTCATATGTAATAGCCTTCCCTGGTATGGCTATATGGTATATGCTTCGTCAAGAGCGTACACGCCTAGACCTGGGCTTGCTCATCGGAGCCTTTATCCTAAGCTCTCTCTCGCCTACGGACATATTCCCCCGTGCGTTACGTGAGCAATGGGTGATCCCCTACGCCCTCAAAGCCCTATTCCCTACACTCATTTGGCTACGCCTTAGCATCGAACTCTTATTCTCAGATTATGCCTCTACTAGACCTGATACTCCCAGCCTACAAGCCCTGCATAGGATGGCATAAGTATGCACTTAGACGCTTGCATGAGCTACAAGAGGCCCGCCCCGAGTGGGAGATGCGTCTTATAGTCGTTAGCGATGGCTCGCCCTATGGACATGAGCCAGAGGTCCTCTCTACCTTCGCAGAGGGGATGCAGGGACGTTTTACCCATATACACTACCCAGACAACAGGGGTAAGGGCTATGCTCTACGCCAGGCCGTAGCTGCCAGTAGTGCTGACTATATCCTCTACACAGACTGGGATTTCCCCTTCACAACCGAGAGCTATCTCTCAGCTCTTGACTCGCTAAAAGATGGGGCGGCAGTCGTCCTGCCCGTGCGAAAGGCGCTGGAGTACCGACGGCATCTCAGCCTCCAACGGCGTTTCTTCTCTTTAGGGTCTCACCTTATCAATTGCCTCCTATTAGGGCTACCCAGCAAGGATACACAGGGAGGCATCAAAGCGTTTGACCGGCGTGGGCGTGCAGTGTTTCTACAGACAAGCATAGACCGCTTCCTCTTCGACACCGAGTTTATCGTCCTAGCGACACGGGCACAGATGGACCTACGCCAGACCTCCTGTCATGTCCGCCCTGAGATCGTGATGAGCTCAATGAGCTGGAAGGCTCTCTGCCAAGAGCTTCGTTATATCCCTAGACTTTTCCTAAAGCGATGGTTCTATTAAGCTTTGATATCGAAGAGTTTGACCTCCCCCTAGAGTATGGAGAGGCTATAAGCTTTGAGCAACAGATCAAAATCTCAGAGATTGGTCTATGCCGCATCCTAGACATCCTAGACGAGACGGGGGTCGTTGCTACGTTCTATGCTACTGCTAACTTTATCGAGCACATTAGCCCCCAAACGCGCACACGCTTATCGGAGGGCCGACACGAAATAGCTTCGCATGGTTATAGCCATGCTCAACACCACAGAGGAGACTATCTGCGCTCTCGTATACGACTAGAAGAGCTAACGGGGCTCCCTGTGCGAGGCTATCGCATGGCTCGTATGCAGGCTATTGATCACGAGGCCCTGCTACAGGCAGGCTATATATACGACTCTTCGCTGCATCCGACCTTCCTACCAGGGCGCTACAACCACCTAGACAAACCTAGACTACCTTACCGAGAGGCCAATGGACTACTTACACTACCGGCGAGTGTTGTACCCAAGCTGCGGCTACCTCTTTTCTGGCTGTCTATGCATCACCTCCCTCTATGGCTATATCTTAGACTGGTAGGCTATACGGCTCGGCACGATCAGTACCTCAACGTCTATTACCATCCCTGGGAATTTGCTGACCTTCGGACAACAGGGCTTAAACTACCCTACCTGATCACACGCAACAGTGGCAAGGCGCTATGCCATAGACTGTCTTCGCTCATCAGCTACCTACGTAGCCAAGGGCATCGCTTCGGGACAACGAGCCAATACCTCGAGGAGAACGTAATCTAGACCCACGCAAAGCTTAGTCCCCCACAGCCTGATACCATCTAGGGCTGTGGGGGACTTATTTATGGTAAAATATATCACTAGGAGACCGTCTATACTAGGTCTCTAGGGAGGGGGGGGGCTCGTCTAATGCCTAGTTAGTATATCGTTATCACGGCATACTCACTCTGAGTCCCTATACGATACTTACCGCCCCATATACCAATACCGCTACTGATGTAGTAGTGCGTACGCCCTCGCTGCTTATATCCGTGCGAAAGCTCGTACATACGATCGACAATAAGATTCAGAGGGAAAACCTGCCCTCGGTGCGTGTGTCCCGAGAGTTGTAGGTCTACACCTGCAGCCTCACTCTCCTCTAAATGGTAGGGCTGATGGTCAAGTAGAATAACAGGACGTGTGGGGTCGAGCCCTGCCACCAGCTCTGCGGTCGTCTTGCGGTAAGGGTTACTGCGGTCGTCTCGCCCTACAATATAGACCTGCTCGTCGTGCAGTACGGCACTATCTCTGAGTAACTGCACCTTAGTAGCCCCAAGGAAAGCACGGGCATCAGCCTCACCTCCTATGTATTCGTGGTTGCCTAGGCAGGCGTAGATGGGGGCTTCGATTTGGTTGAGGACCTCAGCCAGGCTATCAGCCACCACGGGGCGTGTATCGCCATCGACCATATCTCCGGCTATGAGTACGAGGTCTGGTCGCTCATTATTGATGAGCTGTACCCACTCCGTCAGTTCTCCTCGTCCGATGGTGTAACCTAGGTGCATATCGCTAAGCGCTACGACCTTCAGAGGCTTTGCCAGAGGTCTCGAGAGTTGCAAGTCGAGAGGTACCCGTACTTTATGCCGATAGCGGATGCTGCCATAGGTAAAGATAGAGACGATGACAATCCAGACAAGCGCAGCCAGAGTCCAGCTAGGCTCTAGATATGGACGTAGCAAAGGCACTAAGCGAAGCAGGTCGATTAAGATAAAAAGCATCACCGCATAAAGCAAGTAAATAACCCATGAGGTAACGAGTGGATAGCTAATACGTGCGAACCATAGCGGAGTACTATCCCGAAAGACAAAGCTCATAATCAGGAGGACAAAGCAAGCTAGCCAAGCCCCAGCAATGAGCCATCGTCCTAGTGGAGCAATAGGGAAAATACTGGCAATGCGCCAAGTAGAGTATGCGACTCCGAGCAGCATTGCTGTCAATGGGAGGATAAACGAAATATTCATATCCCCTATAAGCCTCTTGTTTCGGATATTGTTCAGACATATAGTCCACTCGGAGGCTATGAGGTACAATAAAGCGAGGGCTTGTATCACAGAGATACAAGCCCTCGCTAGGATTGATTAGGCTAAGCGCTTAGTCCTTGAGCTTAGCCGCGATAAACTCGCGGTTTAGACGAGCGATGTTGCTCACCGAGATATTCTTGGGACACTCTACCTCACAAGCACGTGTATTGGTACAGTTACCAAAGCCTAGCTCGTCCATCTTGGCAACCATTGCCTTAGCACGGCGAGCTGCCTCTACACGCCCCTGAGGGAGGAGTGCCAGCTGGCTAACCTTGGCCGATACGAAAAGCATAGCCGAGCCATTCTTACAGGCTGCTGCGCAGGCACCACAGCCTATGCAGGCTGCAGCATCCATAGCCATATCGGCATCTGCCTTAGGAATGGGGATAGCATTGGCATCGGGTACTCCACCTGTATTCACTGATACGAAACCTCCTGCCTGGATGATCTTATCGTAGGCCGAGCGGTCTACCATTAGGTCGCGGATGATGGGGAAACCAGCTGAGCGCCATGGCTCTACTGTGATGGTATCTCCGTCGTTGAAGCGACGCATATGTAGCTGACAGGTAGTAACGCCCTCATCGGGTCCGTGTGGATGCCCATTGATATAGAGCGAGCACATACCACAGATACCTTCGCGGCAGTCGTGGTCAAACACTACAGGCTCCTTGCCCTCACGGACAAGCTTCTCGTTGAGGATGTCTAGCATCTCTAGGAACGAGCTACCCTGAGAGATATTGGTGAGTTCGTAGGTCTCGAACGCCCCCTTAGACTTCGCATCTCTTTGGCGCCAAACCTTTACCTTGATGTTGATATTCTTATCTTCAACCTTGATATTATTGCTCATTGTCTTAGTGCCTTATTAGGGGTTAGTTCTTATAGTTACGCTGCTGACGTACAACGAACTCGTACGTAAGGTCTTCCTTGTGCATTACAGGGTCTGCATCCTCACCCTGGTACTCCCAGCAAGACACGTAAGCAAACTGGTCATCGTGGCGCAGAGCCTCGCCTTCCTCCGTCTGGTGCTCGAGGCGGAAGTGTCCACCGCAGCTTTCCTGGCGATCTAGGGCATCGCGAGCCATAAGGTTACCGATCTCGATGAAGTCTGCCAGACGCAGAGCCTTCTCAAGCTCTACATTGAGGTCATCGGCCTTACCAGGGATGAATACATCGCTCCAGAACTCCTTCTTGATTTCCTTGATAGCCTCGATAGCACGCTTGAGGCCTGCTTCGTCGCGTCCCATACCCACGAAGTCCCACATGATGTGTCCGAGCTTCTTGTGTAGGCTGTCTACGCTCTGCTTACCCTGGATGCTCATCAGACGCTGGATGCGGTCCTTGATAGCACGCTCAGCCTCCTCAAACTCGGGGAGATCTGTAGAGAAACGTGGCACCTGGATTTGGTCTGATAGGTAGTTCTGTATCGTGTAAGGCAGTACGAAGTAACCGTCTGCTAGCCCCTGCATAAGCGCCGAAGCACCTAGACGATTGGCACCATGGTCAGAGAAGTTAGCCTCACCAATAGCGAAGAGACCTGGTATGCTAGTCTGTAGCTCGTAGTCTACCCAGATACCACCCATCGTGTAGTGGATAGCTGGATAAATCATCATAGGCGTCTCGTATGGGTTGTCGTTGGTGATCTTCTCGTACATCTGGAAGAGGTTGCCATAACGGGCCTCTACCACATCCTTACCTAGACGCTTGATAGCGCTTGAGAAGTCTAGGAACACTGCCAGACCTGTGTGGTTAACACCAAAGCCAGCATCACAACGCTCCTTGGCCGCACGGCTAGCTACGTCACGAGGCACGAGGTTACCGAAGGCTGGGTAGCGACGCTCTAGATAATAGTCGCGGTCTTCCTCCTTGATGTCGGTAGGCTTGATCTCGCCATGTTGTAGCTTGCGTGCATCCTCGATGTTCTTGGGCACCCAGATACGTCCGTCATTACGCAGAGACTCAGACATCAGCGTAAGCTTAGACTGGAACTCGCCGTGTACGGGGATACACGTTGGGTGAATCTGCGCCATACAAGGGTTAGCGAAGTATGCGCCCTTCTTATAAGCCTGGATAGCGGCAGAGCCGTTAGAGGCCATAGCATTGGTAGATAGGAAGAAAGCATTACCATAGCCACCCGTACCGATAACTACGGCATGAGCCGAGAAGCGCTCTATCTTACCCGTAACTAGGTTACGAGCGATGATACCTCTAGCACGACCGTCGATGATCACTACATCGAGCATTTCGTAGCGAGTATATAGCTTCACAGAGCCCTTACCTACCTGACGGCTAAGAGCCGAGTAAGCACCGAGGAGTAGCTGCTGACCGGTCTGGCCACGTGCGTAGAACGTACGCGATACCTGAGCACCACCGAATGAGCGGTTGTCGAGTAGACCTCCGTATTCACGAGCGAAAGGTACCCCCTGAGCTACACACTGGTCGATGATAGCATTAGCCACCTCAGCAAGGCGATATACGTTGGCTTCGCGAGCACGGTAGTCGCCCCCCTTAATGGTGTCGTAGAATAGACGGTAAACGCTGTCACCGTCGTTCTGATAGTTCTTAGCTGCGTTGATACCACCCTGGGCAGCAATAGAGTGCGCACGGCGTGGAGAGTCCTGAATACAGAAGTTGAGGACATTGAAGCCCATCTCGCCAAGCGAAGCGGCGGCAGATGCTCCAGCGAGACCTGTACCTACGACGATAACGTCTAGACGGCGCTTATTGGCTGGGTTTACGAGCTTCTGATGATTCTTGTAGTTAGTCCACTTTTCGGCGAGAGGTCCCTGTGGTATTTTCGAGTTAATCTTAGACATGACTTAGTTTATTAAGCTGTTCGACCTTGTTCTTATGGCATAGGCACCACTCCGAGTGATGCTAGGTAGTAATACACGATTACTACGGCGAAGCCTAGAACGATTACCGTAGAGTAGATATTAGAAGCCTTCTCTAGACGCTTTTGCCAGAGGGTGTTATTCCAACCAATCGTCTGTAGAGCCGACCAGAAACCGTGTGTCAGGTGAAACCATATAGCACAGAGCCACACAAGGTAAAGCACAAGGTTTACAGGGCTGTTGAAGGTGTACTGGATGAGAGCGGCACCATCCGTAGGGCTGATTACTGTGCCATCAGCAAGCGTCGAAGAGTGGTGTCCCATGATCTCCACGAGCTGCATCTTGGCCCAGAAGTGATACATGTGTAGGAATAGACCACCTAGCACTACTACCCCGAGGGCAAGCATATTCTGCGATGCCCACTCGATACCACGAGGACGGTTGGGGACTGCATAAGGGTCATTACCGCGCGCCTTCTTATTCTGATAAAATAAGATGAAAGCGTACACGATGTGTGCGATGAATAATGCAGCAAGCCCTACCGTAGCTACGAGGGCGTACCAGTTGGCTCCTAGGAATTCGCAAATCATGTTATAAGCCTCGCCCGAGAAAAGCGCCACGAGGTTCATAGACATGTGGAATGTCAGGAACAAGATAAGCGCAAGACCCGTAACACTCATTACGACCTTACGGCCAATCGATGATTTAACTAACCACGACATACAATTATAAATTAAGTTATATTATTTAGCTAACCTATCTAAGTGCCTAGACCTTATAGTTATTAAGGCCGTCGTGCAATCTACGTTGCAAAGATAGAGCATTTACTTATACTAAGCAAGATGATTGAGGAAAAAAATACGAATATAGGCTCATTCATCCCCTCAACTAGGTAGAGTCCCAATACCAGCTCTCCGCACAAGGCATACTAAATAGCCTTATGCGGAGAGTTGGTCGTATGGCCAGTATTTCACTCGCTCTCTACCTAGCGCTTCTGCACCGTGAAGCGCTGCGAGCGTCCCCCTCCCTTAGCCGGATGCAGGAGGACCAGATAGATACCAGCAGGTAAGCCCTCTACACTCAGAGTTGCCGAGGGGGTATATCGACGCAAGCGCTGACCGCTAAGGCTATAAATCTCGATATTGCTTAGCGACTTATATCCGGATACGTGCAGCTCTGAGGCAAAGACTGTCGGATAAACTTTTATTTCCTCATCTGGGCGCGATTCTTCATCTTCATGAGGAAGTGGAGGTGAGACTATTGGCACCTCAAGCTTGCGGTAAGTAGCACGCACCTCGGTATCGCCCTGCACCACAAACTCTCGGCTAGAGAGGATATCCTGTGTGCCTGCCTGAAGCCCTACCAGCTCGTAGCCATCTGCTACGGAGACATCCACTCGCAGCTTCGCCCCCGACACTACTGCCGATAGATTCTCGTGTGCGATGCTCAGCGTACCACCATCGCTCTGTATCAGGGTTACTCGGTAGGTCGTGGGAGCTTTGCGCCGGTAGGTAGCACGCACCTCGGTATCGCCCTGTACTGCAAACTCTCGGCTAGAGAGGATATCCTGAGTACCAGCCTGAAGCCCTACTAGCTCATAGCCATCTGCTACGGAGACATCCACTCGCAGCTTCGTCCCCGACACTACTGCCGATAGATTCTCGTGTGCGATGCTCAGCGTACCACCATCGCTCTGTACCAGGGTTACTCGGTAGGTCGTGGGGGCTACCCGTCGGTAGGTAGCACGCACCTCGGTATCGCCCTGTACTACAAACTCTCGGCTAGAGAGAATGTCCTGTGTACCAGCCTGAAGCCCTACCAGCTCGTAGCCCTCATCAACTGTAGCCTTTACACGCAGAGTGGTACCTGCCGCCACTCTGGATAAGTCAGAATGTTCTATGCTCAGACGGCCACCTGAGCTCTGCTGTAACGTAACCCTGTAATACTGCACGCTGGGAGGCGTAGGCGTAGTGCTCCCGCCTCGCTCTAGATAAGGGTAGGTGTAAGGCTGCAGTTTTGTCTCGGAGCTCTGTATAACGAAGCCTCCCCCTGTGGTATGGCGCAGTGGACGATAATCAGTCGTCGCACAGGCAATATGCCCTACTATCTCCAGCAAGAAAACCGCCTTCCCCTGCTCCTGCCCTCCCAATGCGCGCTCCGCACCTATCGACACAGCTGGTACTGTGAGGGTGTGCTCACCATCATTATCTGTCTCGTCCACCAGCAGGTATTTATAGCTCTTGCCGTAGTCATCAGAGAGCCATATACGGACCTTTTTGTACTCAGCGAATAGGCTGGGCTCTGCCTCCCAACGCAGGCTTAGCTGCTGACCGGCCCTCAGATAACGGGTTGTGGAGTTTGTCGTCAGTCGTAGAGGCTTGCCCTCTACGACACGCAGCTGAGCCTCTACCGCATCGAGTCCCTGTTTATGGTCGATGCTACCTGTAGCGACAGTGCGTTCGACAGCCCCTGCGAGTATTTTATACTCTCCGACAGGCAGGCCAATCTTTTGCTCTACTTGGTAATCGGTATAGTCTTGGTAGGTATTATACTGGGGCAAGCCCAGGAATACCACAGGGCTTTCTTGCCAAAAACCGGCCTCCAACTTTGCACGGGAGTCCCGTATAGCCCTTGTTTGATCATTCTGATGTGCATTATACAGGTAGTCTTTCGCATCCGAATAGGCAGGGAAGCCTAGGCGAATACTCGTCCCCTTAGGTAGAGTATAAGTCTTAGCCACAGTGCTAAGAGAAAAAGATTCTGGGCGCATACTGGCTAGCTCTACAGCACTCGGTAGGTTGGTATAGTCCTCGTACTTAGAGGGGACAAGCTGCTGCTTATCGCCATTGCGGTAGTAGCCACAACGACTCAGATTGCTGCGTATCTGCTGGATGCTCGGGAGCGAGAAGAATAGCTTGCTCGGCTCTGTGGCGTGGAAGCCATAGCTCATTATGCTCGTACCATCCTCTGGCTCGGTGTGCATACTATAATCAACGTTTTGGCTGGCAGTATGCTGAGCACCGAATAGGTGAGCTAGCTCGTGCGCAATAGTCCCAATATTCATATTGCTGACCGCGGCAGCTGCTTTATTCGTCTGAGCAAAGCCTCCGTTCATCACGGCCTTACCGTTATAGCCCCAGAAATTCACTAGCCACAGACCAAGGTCGTAGCTATCCGCTCCAATCAAATTATTGAGCTGCGCTGTACTACGCTCCACAATGTAGGGGGCATCATACAGACTCTGCTTCCCTGAGGTGTAGCCGAAGACCGCCTGAGCCTCTGTGCGTCGGATGAGCTCGGGGCGTAGCACCAGCTGTAAGCGGATACCAACATCCCTGCGGTAGATGCGGTCGAGCTCCTGCCCTACTCGCTTGCAGAAGTCCTCAGCACGAGAGACATCTCCAGCGAAGTTATTCATCAGATAGCTATAATCGACCACAATGGCCAGCCTATATGTACGTAGTACCCGATCATTGACGATGGCCCGAGCCTCTGTAGTTGTGGCGCTACGCAGTTCGGACGAGTGGGGGGCTAGGGGCGAGACCTCTGTAGTGCCACAGCATTTAGCCTGGCTATGTGTTGTCTGAGCTGTGGCAATAGCGCTCGGGGCTAAGACAGACAATGCTAATAGTATATAGGATAAGAAATGATATTTTGCACGCATATTACAATTGGATTTACCTACAAAGGTAATACCCGCATATGATTTGAACGAACATCTACCAATTATCTATGCATTAACTACTCTAATAAGTGCTTAATCATAGGCCTTGCAGAGCGCAGACTCTACGGACAAGCCCCAGACAATGGAGGGTGTACCGAAAGAAGCAGCTCGGCACACCCTCCATAGAGCTAGACAAAAACTCTAGAGACACGATATCCATTTAGTGCGTGTCGCACCATACAATAGCCCCCTTAGCGAGCATTCTGCACCATCGTCCCCTGATTGAAGTTCATTACGCGCGTCGGAATCGGCAATACATATCGTGCTGAGCCTGCTCTCAGCGTGTAATCCTCGCCAGCAACGCTATGTACTACCGACTTAGCATAGCGAGACTCCCGACTCAGACGCTTGAGGTCAATTAAACGAAAGTTACCCGTCATAGCTAACTCTCGGCGACGTTCGGCTAAGACAAGGTCAAGAGCACCCTCGGGCGAAGTAGCCGCAAGAGGTACTGCGTCTTGGATACGCTTGCTACGCAAGGCATTTAGGTAGCCTAGAGCCGCTGCCGTATTACCCTTGCGTGCCTCGCACTCAGCAGCAATGAGGTACAGCTCTGGAGTAGCCATTCCTATATTACTAGTGATAAATGGCATCCATAATGGTTTGGGGAAGGCCAGAGGACCGAAGCTATTAACCATATAGAGCTGGTAGCGCATATCCTTGTCTTTGTCGTAGAGCGCCAGCAAATCATCAGACACGAAGACCTGAGCACTCATACCATAGGCGTAGCCCGCCACACGCAGATAGATATTCTCGGGATTTTTGTCTCGCTCGGGGACGTTGATACGGCCAATAGCCCCCATCGGATTGGTAACGCGGTACTGAGCAAGATCTATGAGCGTATTATTCTTGTCTAGGGCTAGTTTAGCATTGGCTAAGGCTTTGTCGTAGTCTCCCCTATAGAGGTACATCCGCGAGAGCAGTGCATAGCCTGCCGCAAGAGACCCACGGAAAGCATTTGCTCGGGGCTTCTCAGGCAGATCTTTGAGAGCCTCCATAAGATCGTCCTCCACACGGGCGTAGACCTCGGCCACTGTGGCACGGCTCAGACCGCTGCGTTCTATGGCGTCATCGAGAATCAAGGGAACCCCGAGATCGCTGGCTGCCGTAGCAGGGTCGTAATGCTTGGCGTAAACATTGACAAGCATCAGATACTCATAGGCACGGCCAAGTAAAGCCTCAGCACGCAGGGCTCGCTTAGTAGTTTCATCAGAGCCCGCAGCCCCCATCACCTTATCGATAAGGACATTGAAGTAGTACATACGCTGGTAGGCGTTGTTCCACAGAGCATCATCTTCCGATTCCCCGAATACCTCCTGCTGGAAAGTATAGAGATTCTGTACCGAAGGCGACGAGGTAGCGAAGCTCCCCCCGAAGCCCAGGGACTGGTCGGGCAGATAGACATCATCCGTCATATAGAGCGGATATGGGTCGCCCCCCTTGGTGATCTGCACATAGTTGAGCATCGTCTCGTAGTCTGCAGCAGTCTCTGGGATTAGAGAGCCTTTGGGCTTGATATCTAGATACTGGTTGCAACTGACTGCTCCGAGCGTAAGGGCAGAGAGGCAGAGCCTATATAATAGTCTTTTCACGTTATCAATAGTCTAGGTTAGAATGTAACAGATAGCCCTAAGGTATAGGTCGTAGGCGTTGGTAGTGTGCGCATACCCCATCCGTAGGCATAGGTAGTCATAGCCTCAGGGTCATAACCTCGGTCGTTGGCCGTCCAGGTCCACAGGTTCTGTAGCTGTAGGCTAAGCGAAGCAGCACTCATACCTAGACGTCGGACGAAAGTACGAGGCAATGTGTAGCTGAGCGAGAGATCACGCAGCTTGATATAGTCTCCCCTGTAGGTATTGATATCCGAGGCGGCATAGGGATGCAGATGACGTACTGGGTCGAGCGTTGCATTGACGAATCCGGGCGTTACACCGGGCTTAGTCTCATCACCTGGCTGCAACCAAGGGTTGAGCCCCTCGTGGACGGGGTTAGAGCCAAAGTCGCCCGCCCCCCATGGGGCAGCTACGCCACGCATCACGTGCCCTCCGTAGTAAACGAACATAAAGGATAGCTCTAAATCTCTCCACGCAAATCTATTTGTCCATGAGGCGGCATGCGGAGGTACCGTAGTCCCAGAGTACACGAGATCATCGACCGAGGTGATGGTACGCACCTTAGCATCCTCGTCTGAGGGCTGAGCCTTGGCTACAGAAGAGTAAAAGAGTGGCAAACCATCACGCTCACGCAGCCCAGCATAGCGGAAGCTGAAGAGCGCACTCATCGGATAGCCCTCTACAGAGGCATTGCCACGCGAACGCGATAAGACCTCTACAGAAGATTCCTCTACATTGAGTAGCTTATTTTTGTTGTAGCTATAGGTCAGCGAGGGCGACCACTTGACGGGGCCAAGGTCTATATGCCCCCCGAGTGTCAGCTCTATCCCTCTATTAGACATACGTCCATAGTTGAGCATCAGCTGCTTGTGCCCAAGCGTAGGGTCAGCGTTGCGCTGCGCCAATAGGTCGGTCGTATACTTATCGTAGTAGTCTACGCTACCAAACAGGCGATGCCCTAGGAGCTGAAAGTCTAGGCCGACATTGGTAGTGGCTGTCTTCTCCCAGCGTAGCGAACTGTTGGGTGGATTCTTGATCTGCGAACCCATAGCTCCTATATAATTGGTATATGTAGGGGCATAGAGTGTAAGGAAGGGACCTGCCTCCTTGGGCACATTACCACGTATACCGTAAGTAAAGCGCAGATTAAGTAGGTCCACCCACTCTAGTTTGCTCATAAAAGCCTCCCGCTTTAGGAACCAGCTAGCCCCGACAGACCACAGCGGACGATACTGATACTTGGGGTCTGTACCAAAAAGGTTAGACTGATCCATACGGATACTCCCCGTCAGGTTGTAGCGATGGTCGTAGGTGTAGGAAGCATTGGCATAGAAGGACACGAAGCGATCTTCGGTATAAAACAACGAGTTGTGCTCATTGTGGTCCCACATAAAGGCCCCACTAAGAGACTGCGTCCCACGCAGATTGAATAGCGCCATCGGATTGTAGGGCGTATGGCCTAGACTATTATCGTCATAACCCATCAGATAGCTTTGGGTGCCTGAGCTTTTGACCTGGCGAACCTCCGAGCCTCCGAGGGCAGTAACATAATGCTTGCCCCACTCGTTCATATAGTTGAATTGTGCGCGCAGAGTGTGTGCTGTATTGTCGCTGCGCTGCTCGCTCAGCTGAGCCCCCTCGGGGACATTGAGCGTCAGTTCATCCGTATCTTCGGCGTAGACAGCAGCATCGTTTATCATAGCACGCACCTTGTAGGAGTCGGCAGCATAGAGCTGACGCTGGTGCGCAGAGCCAAACTCTGCCTGGTACTTTAGATTAAGATTGAGCCTATGCGAAAGGATAAAGTCTAAGCCTAGCTGTATACGGTAGTGCTGGCTCTTGCTCAAAGCCGTCTCCTTACCTTCGTTGAGAATAGGACTATAGCCCTCATCCTGGAGGCCTAGGCTACGCAGGCGCAGGAGCTCGCTCTCAGACTTAGTTTGAGGTATAGGCAATGGCTGGCCTGCGGCATCACGGAGCATATAGTATGACGGCTGAGTACGATAAAATTCTTCGTAGCTACTAACACCGAGGTCCGAGCGATCGGTCGTGAAATTACCCGCTATGGAGAGGTCAGCCCTGAGCCATCGGAAGAAGGTAGTGCTATTGCGTAGGCTAAAGCCCAGACGCTCGTCCGAAGCATGGCGCGATATAGGTCGATTGCCTAGATAGTCTATGCTAGCGATATAGCGTTGCTTATCGTTGCCCCGAGAGAGGGAGAGCGTATGCTGCTGTAGCACACCTAGGCGCGTATAGAAGTCGCGTAGCTGGCTGCGGTTGTCGCGTCCTGCATGCTTAGCAAGCTCCGTACTCAGCTGCGTATCACTAAGTTTACCGTCGGAATGCTCACGGAGGAGTGCGTACACAGGATTTACGCTGTAGCGAGGGTCTTCGTTGGGTGTCGTCTGGGGGAAGCCTAGCTGCTGTAGGCGTACCATATCGGCCGAGCCTACCAAGCCTAGATACGCCATATCGGGGCGTGGGCGGAAGCGCACGCTACCATCGTACTGTACCACGGTCTTGCCCTCGTTGTTGCCCCGTTTAGTCGTGATCACGATAACGCCATTAGCCGAGCGTGCTCCGTAGATAGAGGCTGCAGTGGCATCCTTGAGCACGGTAATGTTCTCGATGAGCGCAGGACTTATAGAACTGAGTGCACCCTCGTAAGGCATACCATCTACGACGATCAGAGGCTGCGTATTCCCATTGAGCGTAGAGATGCCACGTATCGTCAGACTTCCACCCTGCTGTACGAGGCCCGCCACCTGCCCCTCTAGGCGAGCCCCAATATCCGTCTGTAGCTTACCCTTGAGACTCTTGGGTGTCAGTACGGCGAAGGAACCCGTAGCACGCTCTTTGCTGATAGTCTGATAGCCCGTCACGATGACCTCGTTTAGGGCGGCATTGTCCGGTAATAGTTGTACTCGGTAGTGAGACTGACCAGCGGTAAGTGTCAGCTCCTCGCTCTGCATCCCCACATAAGAGATAACGAGCGTCCGCTGACCTGGCTCCACCTCTATAGTAAAGCGTCCCTCAAGGTCAGCCGTAACTCCTCGTTTGGTACCTTTGATTACAATGCTTGCGTTGGGCAGGGCTAGTTCTTGTTCGTCGACGATTACACCGCTGATGCTACGCCGCCCCGAGAGACTCTGTGCTGTTGTATAGTTGAGTCCCAAGACAAGAAACATTAGAGCCATTAGGCTGCGCCAGAGACCATGGCTCATAGCACGCCATAACACTGTGTCTTTTTCTTGCATAAATGCTTAATCTTGGTTATAGCCCCAAAAGTACACAATACACAGGGAAATAACAAGGGCTGAGCCCAACTCCATCAATTATAATCCCCCAAGTAGCCTCCACAGTACATACCGATGGGGAAGCATACGCCATCAGGAGTATCTATAAGGCCTCCCCAAAGCACTACGGCTACAAAGCCCAGTCAGGGGCCTCTATACAGGTAAACATCCACTTGTTTGGGAAATACCACCAGGGACTCTGGAGCGAGGCTATAGGAGTTTTTATGAGCAAGACGTTGGCCCCCTTGCGCAGATGTAGCTTGTAGGGCCTACGAATTTGATAATTCTCGTCCTCAAGCGGTATCTCTAGGTCTCCCTCTTGGTCAGCGCGCAACCAATGCGGAGGCTCTAGGCGTTCACCATTGAGCCATATTGCCCCACCAAGATTATTCCACGCACCCGAGCGTGGAGGCGGAGCCTGATGGCTAGTCGAATAGTGATAGAGCGAAATCCAATAGTCGGCCTCTCGTTCCTCCGGACTGTATATAATACGTCGAGCATAAAAGGTCTGATCTCCCACAAGGTCTACAAAGTGTCCACGGAGTATCGGTGCCCAGAAGTGTCGGTATATGATGGTACCACCCACAAGGGTAGTATCTGCAGGCATACTAGCCTGTTCGGCTACGCTCGCCCTCTCTATACCAAAAGCCTTAGACGTATCTCCTCCATTAGGATAAGGCCCTAGGATGTCCCACTTGACATCTGATTGGGGGGTATAGGGGAAAGGAAGGCCGGCTAAAAATTTCTTGCGTAGCTCCATCATGCGAGTCTCAAAGCGGGCAAAAGAGCCCAGTGCTGTCCGCTCTGCATTAATAGCCGAGGATTGCCCCAGCTGTCCACCCCCGCACCAGGCACGCTCAGCGAAGGCGAGCATACCAGGATATACGGCATTATGCCTTAGGTTATCTTCCCCTCGTCGTAGCCTGCGGTCATTCCAGAGACAGAGCGTAGCTCCTAAATCGAGTTTGCTACCTCTCTCGACATCGAGGATACGCTTGTTGTATATATGTACCACGCTCTCCAAGGGGTCCATATGATTGAGGTAGAGGTTGCGCGAATCGATACGCACGCCCCTGACATTATCCCCAGGAGGGCTCACCTCTCTACCCCAGAGCTGGCGCCATACATTGGCTCCTAGCTTCCCTCCTGGATGCCAACCTAAGACCTGTACACCACGACTCTCTAAATACTGCGTGATGCGGGGCAAAAACTCTGGGTTCGTTATCTTAACCTCGTCTGCTCCGATATGGATGTAGCGAAAGCCATAGGTATCGAGCAGCTCGGACAATATGTCGAGGGTTATCTGTAGCCCCTCTTCGCTCTGCATATCCACTCCCATAGCACTCCTAAAAGCCGCCGAATGTCCAGGCATATCAATCTCAGGGACGAACAGTATGTGGCGCTCTCGGCAATATTGTATCAGCTGCCGCATCTCCCGCTCGGAATAGAACAGGCCATGATCTCGGGTCATATGCTTTGCCTCGGTCAACTGAGGATAGCGCTTTATGGCTAAACGCCAAGCGACATCTTCGGTTAGATGAAAGTGGAAAACATTCAGCTTTAGCAGGGCCATTATATCTATTTGCTCACGTAGCATGTCCATCCCCTGATAATTACGCCCAACATCCACCATATAGCCGCGCCAACTAAAAGCAGGAGCGTCCTGTATGGATACCACGGGAATCTCTGAGCTCCCCGAAACAAGCTGACGCAGAGTCTGTAATGAATTGTGTAGTCCGTGGCACGTCCCCGCACGTAGGTGTATCCTACTGGGGGTAACCTCCAGCCTATAGGCTTCTGGGCCTTCATGGGCCAGCAAGGTGGGGTCTATCTCTACTCGGATAGCGCCCTGCCCTCCTGTCTGGATACTTAGTCGCTCGCCCAAGATACTACGCAGAGTCTCTGCCTGAGCCCGTAGAGAATCGGTGGATAAGACAATCGTCTCTGTCTCTCGCAGGCGAAAAGTCCCCTCACCCCAACTAATAGATTTAGGCTCGGGTATCAAAGCTGGGCGCTGCCCCCATATCGGAAGAGTTACGCTCCAGCATACAAGTGCTAGGATATAGGTAAATACTTTCATCGTATAGTAAATATGAGACGTTACACGAGATTGAACTGTAAATTTAATACCTTTGGGGCAAGTAAGCACAACCGACCTATTGCAGGGCGAAGCTCTCAAACCCCTTAGCCTAAAGCACTAGCATATAATACAGCACTAAAGAGACTATTGAGGGCAATACTAGGCCGTACCTCCTCATAGGCGAGAATCCTCTACCTGAGCGAGCTCTAGCGACCTACTAGGCGGACAAGTCGTCCCCTATTAGGGGAATAAGTGGGGCGCTTGTAGATGGACAAAAGCCGAAGTATTTCGTAGAGACGTTGCGCACTAGAGCAGCGAGCCTCAGCCTCTAAGGTTTTAATGAGTCAGCCCTGATTAATACAAAGCCGGACACCCTCACGGGCATCCGGCTCCTCTTAAGTATTGTAGTATAATAAATAGCCCGAAGGCCTTGGGTTAGCGACTAGGCTGTAACGTTAGCACATAGTCTGCGGCCTCTCCAAGGCCTGTAATCGTTCCCTTTGTTTCGTCCACAACGAAGCTCAAAGCTTTAGGCTCCGCAGGAGCAACATCTACGATACGGTATTGTCCATTCACAAGGCTTAGCGCCTTGCCTGGTGTCGTCACCCGAATCGTCAGCTGTGGCTTGCTGTAGCTGTAGCTGACGCTGACAGCCGCCTCACCACGTCCCTCTGCATTTTCGCCACATACATAGTAGGCACGTGTCCAACGCCCTGTAGCACCAGCCGAGAAGCTCAGCTGACTATAGTCGTAGTTGGCATTGTCTAGGAGGGGCTTCTGACCATTGACGAAAGTCTTGCCAACGAGGTAACTAGAGTCTTCGCTTGGCTTAGGGTCGTTTTTATCGTTTTTGCAGGCAGTGAATGCTAGTAGTGCGCCGAGCGTAAGACTCAGCATCATAATCATCTTTCTCATCATCTCGTTTCTCTTTGATTTTGTTTTACGTCGTGCCTCCAGAGAGGTATTCTCTGGGCTATAGATTGCTTAGTGTTGGTAGAGTCTCCTTCTGGCAATTTTCCTGACAGTATGAGAGCCCTTCGGTGCAAAGTTACAAATATTCCCACAAACTACCAAATCGCACACATGCTGTAGACCCCACAGCAAACCACAGCTTTGCCAATTACACGGTCCAGAACGATGCAGGCGGAAGCCCTATAGAACGACAACGCTTCAGCTCCTAGACATCGAATACTAAGAGCGTGCTGAACGGAAGCACAAGAGGTATATTGGCCTCAGGCATAATGGGTTTATAGGCCCTACATCTCTGTATCCGAAGTCCCCCGCAAGACGCTCCTCGGTACGCTCTACGCTTAAGCAACCTAGCTTCGCTCTATTCACTAGCGCGTGTACTCTCCGTCATGCACAGCTACACCAGCGGACAGCTACGTGTGAAGCATCCCCGACACGTTCAGCATTCAGAGCATGGGAGCGAAGATAATCCTCATCTAAGCCAACCGATGCAGCACACTGACTCTACTTATCTGGCCTCTACCCCAAGAGCAAAGGGGACTTCCTCTAAGCCTGGACATCTACGCCTAGACTCTACCGAGGAGCACTGTGCATCCTAATATTGGCACATCTCGAGATATTACTTACCTTTGTGACACTACACAACAACAAAACCATTAAGCATCAACGTATGGAGTATCTACAGACACTCTTTGGCACGGAGAGCATCGCCTCTACCGTCATCTATCTCTGTCTAGCGGCCATATTGGGGCTGTACCTCGGCAAGCTCGAGGTCCGAAACCTCAAGCTCGGTGTCGCTGGCGTCCTTTTCAGCGGTCTACTACTCGCCCATCTAGGTGCCCCCATCGACAAACATGTCCTGCACTTCATCAGAGACTTTGGCCTTATACTATTCGTATACAGTATAGGTATCGATATGGGCCCCCGCTTTTTCTCTTCATTCCGCAAGGACGGTATCGTCCTCAACCTACTAGCACTAACGAGTGTCCTCGGTGGGGTCGGCATGGCTTACCTGATACACGTCCTTACGGACACGCCACCAGCTATCGTCGCTGGCATACTCAGCGGAGCCGTTACCAACACCCCTAGCCTTGGGGCTGCACAGCAGGTACTGAGCGAGCAAGGCGGAGAGATGAGCACACTCGCCGATGAGGCTGGTATGGCTTACGCCCTAGCCTACCCCTTCGGTATCATTGGTATCATCATCACATTGATGTTCATCCGCCTCGCTTTCCGCATCAAAGTAGACAAAGAGGTCGAGGAGTACCAAGAAAGCCTCAGCTGCACCGAGACCAAGCTCGAGCGTGTAACCATTACGGTCAGCAACCCCAATCTATATGGGCGCAGTATCAGCTACCTGAGCCAAGTTACTGACCGAGAGCTCGTCATATCTCGCATATACCGCAATGGAGACTGTCTTATCGCCACAGACGACGAGACGCTGCAGGAGGGAGACATACTACTCGGGGTATCATCGCGTAACATGATAGAGAGCCTAGAGCTAAAAATTGGCAAGGTAGAGACCTTGTCTAACCAAGCAGATCTCGCTGGGCCACTAGCAGCTATCAACGTGCTTATCACCAACCACAAGATAGTGGGCAAGACTATAGAGCAGATAGGTATATACCGTCGCTATCCCGCCAACATTACGCGCATACTGCGCAATGGCTCCAAAATACTACCGACACGCACGACAACCCTTGAGCTGGGCGACACGGTCAAGGTAGTCGGCAAAAAAGACGCTCTCAAGGATATTCGTCGCGAGCTAGGCGACTCTGTCAAAGAGCTAGCTAAACCGAATATCGTATCCATCTTCCTAGGCGTCCTTATCGGTATCCTCGTCGGGAGCATACCTATCTTCCTCCCTGGGCTACCCGCCCCTGCCAAGCTGGGCTTAGCTGGCGGACCTCTGCTCGTAGCCATCCTCCTCGGACATAAGGGACGTATCGGTAGCCTAAGCTTCTATATGACCCCTGGGACCAGCTACTTTATGAAAGAATTTGGGATCATCCTCTTCCTCGCCTGTGTGGGCTTGCTATCAGGGCGAGACTTCGTGAAGACCATCGTAGAGGGAGGATGGCACTGGATGATTTATGGTGTAGCTATCACGCTTATACCCATTATGCTCGTCGGCATCATTGGGCGTATGCTCAAAATCAACTACCTCAAGCTCTGTGGTTGCATCGCAGGCTCTATGACCGATCCTCCAGCTCTAGAGTTTGCCAACGGTATTGCTCCCGTACAAGCACAATCTACAGCATATGCCACAGTATACCCTCTGACGATGTTTCTACGTGTGCTTTTAGCTCAGATATTCTTATTGCTCACGTTATAGCCGCAGACAGCGACAAAAAAGTCTTTCGGGCTGTACCCCTATTCAGGTGGGGTACAGCCCGAGCTATTTGGGAGATAAGCACGACACTCCTGATATCTTAGCATACTCTACTCAACTTCTTAATTACAGCACAATCCCCAGACCCAAAGATGCAGAGCATCAAGGTCTGGGGATTGGATTATATACAGACTAGCGCTAGCCTAAGTCCATAGCCCTAGGGCACCTGTACCCAGCCCCACAAGGGCTGCTAGACCGATGAGGACAAGTGGGCTTTTCTTGTAGCGGTAGCTCAGGACAAAAGCTAGAGCAAAGAGGACTAAGCTCTGAGCGAAGAGACCAGGGCTTGTACTAGGAGAACCAAAGTTAGCGACATCCATCAAGCCTAGGGCTGCAGCGGCAATCAGCCCGACGATAGCTGGGCGCATGACCGAGAAAACGCCCTTGAGGTGCGGATGCTCCTTGTAGCGCAGCAATAGACGAGACACGAAGTACATCAGCAGAAAAGGGAGCCATATCACAGAGAGCGTCGCCACGAGACTCCCCACTACGCCCAGAAAAGGGGAATAACCAGCCTCGACTACTGCAGTGTAACCGACGTAGGTAGCAGCATTGATGCCGATAGGCCCTGGTGTCATCTGGCTCACAGCCACAATATCGGTAAACTCCTGCGTTGTTAGCCAAGCGTGCTTCGTTACGACCTCGCTCTGTATCAGCGATAGCATAGCATAGCCCCCACCGAAGTTTACGATACCAATCTTGCTGAAGGTGAGGAATAAGTCTAGGAATATCATGTTCGTTTTCGTTCCTTAGGATTGTAACACTATGGAGCAAAGGTAGACATTCTAGCAGTATCTATAGCCAGAGCAGACGGAGGGTTCAGGGCAACCGCATCAAAATACAAGCGCTATCTTTGTAAGCATGAAATACTTCGAGACTATCCCAGATCCACGCGTATTAGGCCGCTGTAAATATAGATTGTGTGACATCCTATTCATCGCCCTTGCAACATATGTTTGT
>JAXFXP010000153.1:0-19779 GCA_034091595.1 Porphyromonas sp. | reverse complement strand
CAGAGGTGTTGTATCTTGTTTGTAATGTTTCGTAGGGGCTATCAGAGCCATCTAGTCAGGCATTAAATTATGTTCAATCGTTTCCGCCATCTTTACCTGCGGCCTTCCTCTGGGTAGCGAAAAGTGGGGGCAGAGCAATAGGGGCTTCGTAGGCTCTGGCCTTCGCTCCGTCGGGGCTTATTGCTCGCGGCTGTAGTTCTCGACACTTTTATCCGAGTAGAAGACCATGATTTGTTCGATCTCTCGGGACTGCTTGCTCTCTAGCTGAGCGCGCAGACGACCTATCTCCTCGTGAGCAGCCAAGAGCCGTGCCTCTAGCTCGGAGCTATCGGCCACCGTGTTAGGGCTAGGACTAGCGAAAAGGTCGCCCGACTCGGGCTCTTTGCCTAGCAGCATCCATAGTGGGTCGTATTGCTGTCCCCAGTGTTTAACTAGCTTGTTGATGATTTCGATGTTTATCTTGCCTGACTTATTACGAATTTGGGAGTAGGTAGACGAAGCTATCTCCGTATGTTCGCAGAAGGCCTTGGCGGTAAGGCCACTCTCTTCCTGTATCTGTATGAGGCGCTGGGCAACCTTGTCTAGGTCTATGTAGTCTGCCATATTTGCTGAATGTTTACGATCCTATAATGCGAAGCAAAGTTAGCAAACTAAATTTCAAATTCCAAACTCCCAGATTCCAAACACAGAAGCATAATAGGGGTAAGCCTGCTAGGCACTGGTATAAAGCCAGCGTATCAGCCCCTATACCACTAGAGGTATTACATATAAACCATTGGTTATTATGTATGTATACTACTCAGAATTAACTGGATTACCTGCATCGCTCCAAAGAGTCGACATAGACTGTACAGACTAGCGGAGATGCAGTAATGCTACACACTAAAATACAGCGACTTACACACAAGGAGTACATGCACACAAATAGGGGATTCTCATTTCCGCATCAGTAGTTTCATAGTGAGAATGCCTCCATTTAAGGCATACTGGTTTGAGAATTTAATACTTAGATGCGTTTGCAAACTTGAATGCCAGACCTATTTCCATTCGGAAATGAGAATTATGCAAGTATGTCAGGAGCTATCGTGAAGGCAATTCAAAACTTAGAGATGTCAGGGCCAGCTCTCCAGCGTTCCAAATGCAAAGCATCCCCGGCCGAAGTCTTCTTCGACCAGGGATACATGTATTACAGAGGAATGCGGGTGCCCCAGAGTATTCAGCCTAGGGGTGCTATGGACAGCCAGTGCCTAGGGCTATGCCCACTGTCAGTGTCCTGTGGGCTACTTAGCTTGCATAGGCTTCGGAGGCTAGCGAGCCTGTATCGACGCACGCTATTAGTTCGGACTAGCAATCGGCACTATCGATCTCACGGAGCATCCAACTTGTAGGGAATACGGAAGCTGGTAAGCCCTCCTAACTACAGGCTCCAGCTCAAACCCACATCTTCTAGTAGGAAGTGTTTACCTCATCTAGTAGGGGATCTCTCGGCCGAGTATCCACCGAAACTTCGTTCTTTCAATATGCAATTAAACATAATACATCTTATAGTATAATATACGCACTATTATTGAGAGGCTATTCCATTAGTCGATGGCAGCAAAAGCCCCACGCTTAGCAAGTGGTCTTGCTCTGCGTGGGGCTTCGCTCATTCTAGGCTATATCTGTGCCTTGATTACTTACAACTCTACAATATGCACCCAGCCGTGGAGATCAGGCTCATCTCCGTATTGTATCGCACGCAACTTATGATACAGGCGCTCACTGATAGCACCAGCCTTGCCATCGTGGCTGTAGATGTACTGAGTACCTAGATCTAGGTCGTCGATTTCTCCGATTGGGCTTATCACAGCAGCTGTACCACAGGCCCCGGCTTCATCAAACTCAGCGAGCTCTTCTAGTGGTATCGGACGACGCTCAACGGTCATACCCATATCTTGGGCAATCTGCATCAGACTGCGGTTTGTGATAGATGGCAGTATAGAAGTACTCTCTGGTGTTACATAGGTGTTACCCTTGATGCCAAAGAAGTTGGCGGGACCACATTCATCTATGTAGCGCTTATGCTTGGCATCGAGATAGATTACAGACGAGTAGCCTTTAGCGTGTGCTAACTGACCCGAACGAAGGCTCGCAGCATAGTTACCACCGATTTTGAAGGTACCAGTGCCCAGAGGTGCAGCCCTATCGTAGCCGTGCATAATAGCCATCTTAGTCGGACGGAAGCCTTCCTTGAAGTAAGGACCTACAGGTGTTACGAAGACCATAAACATATACTCGTCAGAGGGACGCACACCCACCTGCTGCCCCAGACCTATCATTAGTGGTCGTATATAGAGCGAGGCTCCAGATTCATAGGGCGGGATAAACCGCTGATTGAGTCGGATAGCCAGCTCTACTGCCTCTATAAAACGGTCCGTAGGGAATTGCGGCATCATAATACCATCGCTGGTATCTTGCATACGCTTGGCGTTATCTGCTGGACGGAATAGACGAACCTTCCCGTCTTTTCCCTCGAAGGCTTTCAAACCCTCGAAGCTTTCCTGCCCATAGTGTAGACAAGTAGCAGCCATAGGAATATTGATCGTAGCTTCGGAAGTAACCTCTAGCTCTCCCCAAGCTCCATTGCGCCAGTAACAGCGCACATTGTAATCCGTTGGCACATAGCCAAAGGTCAGCGATGACCAGTCTAGATTAGCTCTGCTTTGCATAATGTAGATATACTTTATGTGGTTAGTATGGTCGTACTATATGTACTTATTAGCTACAAACAAAGTTAGTACTATTTTTGACATAATGGCATCACTTGACCCATTTTCGGGTAGCTTTATAGAGTTTCAACCTCTCATTAAGATAAGAGATGGCTCCCTCAATCATAGTATCTATCCCAGCAGCATTACGTTCCTCATCTAAGCTAAGCCTATAATCAGGCTCTATACCAAACTCGATATGCTCTCCCGAGGCATCGAATGTCTGAGTCGAAGAATAGCGTACACTCCAGCCATTAGGCAATTCGCTGCTCATAGGTAAACCGCCACCGCCACCCGTACGGTCTCCCATAACCGTTACGTAGGGAAGCCCCTTCATCTTGAGTGTAAAATCATTAGCAGCACTGTAGACTCCCCTATTTGTCAACAACACCACAGGGCGTAACCACCGAAGGCCTGTGGCGATGGGCTCTAGACGAAGCTCTACAGGCTCAGAAAAATCGTTGTGCCCCCTACCCGTCTTGTGTCGCATACTGCCGACAACACGTCCCTCTTCCATAAAGTGTCTGGCAAACATATCACTGGTCGTAACGTTCCCCCCACCATTGCTGCGGATATCTATAATAAGCGCACGGCATTTACTCAGCCGACTAAGTGCGGCCGTAATATTGCTAGACGAGAGCGGAGAGGCAAAACTAGCATAACGCAGGTAAGCTATACTATCAGCAGCGTGATCATTATGTTTGATCTGAGTGTAATAGAGCCCACCCGCTATGCGGTATTCATTACCTAGATACTTAGATACAGTCCGAGCATCATAGTTGGCAGGATAGTCCTCACTCCAGCTCCAGTAGCGAGCATAATCGAAGGGTGTTGTAAGGTTAACGTGACCATCTTTAAGCTCACTGAGGAGCTTATTCATAACTAGGAAGAGAGAGTCCGTAGACATCTGTCTCCTAACCTCAGGGCGGTACTTGTTGTAGAGATCACGCCAAGTGGTACCCTCGGGCAACTTGAGGTCGAAATAAGAGTAACGCTCGTCCAGAATCCTCCAGAGTGCGTCGTAGTTTTCGATACCATCAGCAGTATATTCGTCCTCTACAGAGCAGCTAGCCATGCTCAGTACTCCAGAGCAAGCTATCAAAGCCATGGTACGTTTAGACAAGCGCTTCAGGGACGAAGAGAGAAGACTATAATGCAGCATTGTATGATATCAAGTGTTTGTTAGAATGGTAACGCATTTAGCTCAGAGCGTAGCCACGTACGCCCAGAGAAAGGACGCAAATAGCGAGTGATGCCAAGCACTAGACTGTGTTCCTCGCGATAGTTGTGCAGATGATGTAGACGCCAGGACCTATAGGCCAAACGATAGCCCAAGTGATAGGTCGTACGATCAAAAAGCGGCAAATCTACTCCTAGCCGTAGCTCATGCCCCCAAGATTGTCCTAGATAACTAAGAGACAAACGTTTATACCAAGCCCCCGAGAGGTAGTATAGCTCGTAATAACTCTCACCATATTCTTGCCCCCACTGTATACCCAACAGGTCGCTACGGCCAGAAATACGGAATAAAGCTGGGAAACGCTCCGAGGGTAAGCGGTAGCTATAGCTTAGAGCGAGCGTTAGACTAGCATCAAACTTGAAGGTCGCAGGGTTATTGCCGTTGCGGCTACTATATAGTCCCCCTGCCCCGATCGTATAGCCAGGACCTACATATAGACGCCCCAGCTTACCCTCATATAGCTTATATTGTCTCGAACCACTTAGACGAGCATCTAGGTGTGAGATGCTAGCATTGCCGGCGGGGTTGGTGCTACGACCTAAGGAGAGTACGAAGTGCCGTTGGCTCATCCAGCGTGCATCTAGCTGACGCGGGATGGTACCGATAAGGCTAGAGAGCAATGGTCGCTCGACCGCTTCGTAGCGGTAGCGTAGCTGACTACTCTCTTGACTATACTGCAGAGAGAAACCTCCATAGCGGAGGGGGGACAGATACTCATCACTAAGGCGAATCCCCCCGATGCCAAGGCTACTAGTCTTAGTCCTTAGGTTGTAATAGCGGCTGTCTGGCGCTGGGAATATCCCACGACTGGGCTGTCGAGGGGATGTTTGCTGAGCCTGCAAAATACTGGAGGCTGCAAACATCAAAGCATACAATGCTTGGAATCTAGGCCTCCTCATCATCAAATAAATTAGTGCCGTAGTCTTCCTCTTCCAGCTCTACATCTTCGGGCGATTGGGCTTCTTCCTCCTCCAGCGGAGAGGGTCTGAGAGCAGGTAACTCCTGTAGATAGCCGAGAGGATAAGAGGCTATGCGCTTGCCTCGAGCGCGAATACTCTTGATAGTAGCGAAGTCTTCGCAGTCGATAATTGTAATCTTGTCTTCGCTCGGCTCTTTCTCCTTGCTGATAGCTAGTCTAGGATAGTAAGTATCTGTCAGCAGAAGTAGTTTGTTTCGCTCGGCTCCTTCGCCGAGGATAGGCTCATGCTTCTGCTCGTGTTCGATCGGAAAGCGCTTGATATAGGGATAACCCTGCTCGGCATCCCAATAAACGGCAGTCCAGATCTTGCGCTCATCGTGCTTCTCTATACGGAGCAGACCTTCGTCGAAATGGTTGCTATCACTAAAGTCTGTGGTATAGCTATCGCCATTCTCTCGAATCACGAGGATACGATCACTGGCCTCGAACTCTCCGAGCAGTTCTCCCTGAGCATTGTAGTTGATACGCATCACATCTCTATCGAACCAAACCTCACGTCCTCCTAGTGTCGATAAGCCCTTGCTCTGCAGGCGTACAGCACTTACATCGGCCTTGGTAACGAGCAGGCCTACGGAGCTTTTCCCCTTGATAGGGACAACGCTAAAGTCGCGCTCAAACTCAAATACCCTTTGCTTACGGCTCATCATCTTGAGCTTAACGCAGACCACCTCAGCTTCGCCATTGCCATTCACTGTCATGTAGAGGATCTCAGACTTATCACTACCTCTTGTAAGGTCATAGGTTCGCTCTCTAATGAGCCCTGATAGAATGCAACGCTTTATATAACTCGCCCCCGTAGCCCCATCGCGATAAATAAGATTGTAGACAGTGCGGTCATCCCCTCTGAGGTAACGTCCCACATAGATAACTTTCTCATTGCCCACAAAACGCTTATCCTCGACCTTCATCATCTGATATTTACCAGAACGGAAGATAACGATGATATCGTCAATACTAGAGCAGTTACATACAAACTCTCCATCCTTCAGCCCCGTACCCACGAAACCATCTTCGCGATTGATGTAGAGTTTACTATCAAGCTCGGCTACCTTCGTTACGGCTATTGTACCGAAGTTTGCAATCTTGGTCTTGCGTGGGAATCTATTGCCATAACGAGCTATTAGATGCTCAAACCAACGTATTGTGTAGTCGTTGATATGGTTAATATCATACTTGAGCCGTGCTATCTCTTCCTCGATCTGAAGCATTTGAGCCTCATGCTTGGGGAGATTAAAGCGCAGAATGCGCGCCATACGTATCTCCAGCAGACGTTTTAGGTCCTCTAGTTGTATCGGTCTAAGCAACTTAGGCTTATAGGGTTCTAGACGCTTATCAATATGAGCTAAAGCTAGAGTTTCACTCTCAGCCTCCTCAAAAGCCTTATCTTTATAGATACGCTCCTCTATAAAGATGCGTTCTAGTGAGGCCATTAGATATTGCTCCTCACGCTCCTGTAGTGAGAGACGCAGCTCTTGGTCGAATAAGCGCTTTGTGCGCTCGACGCTGTAGCGGAGCAGCTCGCTGACTGTTGTAAACAGCGGCTTCTCCTTATAGATAACACAACAGTTTGGGGATATACTGAGCTCACAGTCAGTAAAGGCGTAGAGCGCATCGATGGCCTTGTCGCTCGATACCCCAGCAGAGAGCTGTATGCGGATGTCCGTCGTAGCCGCTGTCATATCGTCAATACGCTTGATGCGTATCTTGTTTTTCTCCACGGCCTTGAGAATATTCTCGATCAGCGAGGTCGTAGTACGCCCTGCTGGAAGCTCTGTAATACTTAGCGTACGGCTATCTATCTTTTCGATTTTGGCTCTACTCTTGATCGTCCCTCCACGCTCTCCATCGTTGTAGCGAGAGACATCAAGCAACCCTCCCGTTGGGAAATCTGGGTACAGACTAAAGTCTTGCCCCCGGAGGTAAGCACAAGCAGCCTCACAGAGCTCGACGAAGTTATGTGGTAAAATTTTGGACGAGAGTCCTACTGCAATACCTTCGGCTCCCTGAGCCAAGAGCAGAGGGAAACGCACAGGCAGAGCAATAGGCTCATCTAGAGTACCATCATAAGTCTTTTTCCACTCAGTAATACGCTCACCATAGAGAGCTTCTAGAGCGAAAGCTGATAGCTTTGCCTCGATATAACGTCCTGCTGCAGCTTGGTCTCCGGTAAGTATATTGCCCCAGTTGCCTTGTGTGTCTATCAGGTAGCCCTTTTGCCCGAGCTGGACAATAGCATCGTTGATCGAAGCATCACCATGGGGGTGATACTTCATCGTTGTGCCAGCAATATTCTGTACTTTGATAAGCTTGCCATTATCCAAAACGCGCATATTATGCAAAATACGCCTCTGAACTGGCTTTAGTCCGTCATCGATATGGGGTACAGCACGCTCTAAGATTACGTATGAGGCATAGTCTAGAAACCACGTACGGTACATCGTGCTGAGGTAGCTTGCCTCTGGGCGATACTCGGGTACAGCGACAGGCAATTGACTGTATTCAGCCCCATTATAGTCGTCTTGTAACTCTTGTACTTCTTCGTTCAACTCGTCCATATTACTATTAATAATCAAGTAACTACCTAGCCAAGGTATGCTGGGTAAGCTCATACTCTTCGAAACTCATACGAAACCCACAGCCTGTAGCATAATTACTGCAACCGTAGGATCTATGCCCCCTGATAATCCGCCCTTGGCCACACTCGGGACAAAGAGGCTGCAGTGGTGTAGATGGTACAGCAGCACTCTGTCCATCCTCAGGAGACTCAGGCTTCTTGGGCTGCAAGAGATCTGCGATCAAGGTATGTACCATCGCCTTAAGCTCATCCAAGAAGTCCTTCGTCATAAGCTCTTTGCGTTCTATTTGGCGAAGTTTGTATTCCCACTGCCCTGTTAGCTCGGCACTCTTGAGGAGCTCGGTTTGTACTCGTTCTATTAGAGAGATGCCAAGCTCTGTAGGCTTCAGCGAGCTGCGTTTCTCTTTGACGATATACCCTCTCTTGAATAGAGTCTCTATGATGTTAGCTCTCGTCGAAGGGCGTCCGATGCCATTCTCTTTCATTGCCTCACGTAGCTCTTCGCTATCAACCAGCTTACCTGCTGTCTCCATAGCTCGTAGCAGTGTAGCCTCCGTATACAGCTTGGGGGGCTGTGTCTGTCGCTCCTTAAGCTCTGGCTTGTGTGGCCCTTGCTCTCCGACCTCGAAGCTTGGTAGGGTCTGTATAGTAGATTTGTCTCCTTCTTTAGCGTCATCATCATCGTCGGTAAGCTCTGCAGCCTGCCCAAAGACAACACGCCAGCCAGGGACCAGTATTTCTTTTCCTGTAGCCTTGAAGGACATCTGCTCTACCTTCCCGAGCACTGTGGTCGTGCTAATCTCACAATCTGGATAAAAGGATGCAATGAAGTGCTTAGCTATTAAGTCGAAAACCTTCTGCTCTCGCTCACCCAAGCCATGCACAGGCTGGCCTGTGGGTATGATAGCGTGATGATCTGTAACCTTTTTGTTGTCAAAAACCTTCTTACTCTTACGTAGTTTGGCTCCTCCGCTCAGCAGTGGGGTTATCAATTCGCGATAAGAGACGAGGCCCATAAGTATAGAGGGAGCTTTGTCGTAGAGGTCTTCGCTTAGATAGGTAGTATCTACACGTGGATAAGTAGTAAGTTTACGCTCATAAAGCTCCTGTACGGTTTTGAGCGTATCCTCTGCACTCATACCGAACTTCTTATTGCAGGCTACCTGTAGGCTCGTCAGATCAAAAAGACGTGGTGGCAGCTCCTTGCCAGCCTTTTTCTTGACACTTGTTACCTCAAAAGCCTTACCCAGAATAGCTCCAAGTGCCTCTTGTGCCAGCTCCTGATTGGTATAGCGTCCCTTCTCTGCTGAGAAAATTGTATCACGATACAATGTCTTCAGCTCCCAGTATGTCTCGGGGCGGAAGTTATCGATTTCGTGCTGTCGTTGTACAATAAGAGCCAATGTAGGGGTCTGCACACGTCCAATAGACAGTACTTTGGAGCTACCAGAGCTATACAGTGTTGTATACAGACGTGTAGCATTCATTCCGAGGAGCCAGTCCCCAATAGCACGTGCCAATCCAGCCTCGTAGAGTGTCTGAAACTCCTCAGCATCACGCAGCTTGGAGAAGCCCTCTCGGATAGCTTCATCTGTCAATGACGAAATCCAGAGGCGCTTTACCGGAGCTGTACAGCCACAGTACTGTAGTATCCAGCGCTGTATCAACTCTCCCTCTTGCCCAGCATCACCACAATTGATAACCATTGTAGCAGTAGGCATCAGCCCTCGTATCACCTCTATCTGCTCTTTGTAGCTAGGGTTTTCGATTGGCTTAATCCCGAAACGCTCGGGAATGATGGGTAGTAGGCTAATGGCCCAGCTACGCCAAGATGGTTGATAGTCTTGAGGCTCTTTTAGGGTACAGAGATGGCCGAGAGCCCAAGTTACCTGATAGCCATTGCCCTCTAGGTAACCTATCCCTCCACGTCCGACCCTCCGATTAGCTCCCACTATGGCTGCTATATCTCGGGCTACACTAGGCTTCTCCGCAATGCAGACAATCATCTGATAATCTCTAGGCTATTCTTTGCTTCTCTGAGCTGTCATCGAGTACGGACGTGCTCCTACAGCACGCCCCCACTCTGATGGCTGATTGCCGAGCACGAAGTGATAGTTGCCACCCTTACGAAGATCATCGTAGCTCAGATAGCTCTGTGGATAGGCGCTGCCGTTATGCGATACACTCTGTATGTAGGTCGCCTCGCTATTATCAGTTTTGATGGTCGTTACCCCACCTGGGAGGTTGAGCTTAACCTCACGGAAGTAAGGCACACCGATGACATACTGATTATGTGCAGGCGTTACAGGATAGAATCCAAGAGCTGAGAAAACGTACCAAGCAGAGGTCTGTCCATTATCCTCATCTCCACAATAGCCATCTGGCTGATTGCTATACAGCTTATTCATGACTTCACGAATACGTGCCTGCCCCTTATCTGGGCGCCCCGCATAATTATACAGGTAGAGCATATGCTGGATAGGTTGATTGCCATGAGCATAGTTCCCCATATCCATAATCTGCATCTCGCGTATCTCGTGGATGGTAAAGCCATAGTAGCTATTATCAAATACGGGAGGCATTGTGAAGACCGTATCGAGCTTGTTTACGAAAGCCCTATCTCCTCCCATAAGTTGGATAAGTCCCTCTACATCGTGAAAAACGCTCCATGTATAATGGATAGCATTACCCTCAGTGAAAGCATCTCCCCATTTATACGGTGTGAAGGGAGCCTGCCATTTGCCGTCCTTCTGTCGTCCACGCATCCAACCCACCTCTGCATCGTATAGCTTGCGGTAGTTACGGGCTCGCTCCTCAAAGAGTTTGATATCAGACTTTTTAGCACCTACACGCTTGAGGACCTCTGCAATACACCAATCGTTGTAGGCATACTCTAGCGTACGTGCAGCACTCTCATTGATGCCAACGTCTGTAGGAATATAACCGAGCTTATTGTAGTACTCGTGCCCATAACGCCCTGTACTCTTCACCTCCGGATGGCGATTCTTGGTACTGTGGATTAGACCACGGACCAGTTCAGCTGTATCCACACGTCCGAGCCCCTTCAGGAATGCATCTGCCACCACGCTGGCGGAGTTATTACCTACCATACAATCTCTATGACCAGGGCTTGCCCACTCTGGGAAGAATCCGCTCTCACGGTAGGCTGCCAACATACCTTCCTGCATCTTGGCTCCCTCCTCTGGGTAGACTAGATTTATTAGCGGAAAAAGAGCTCGGAAAGTATCCCATACACCCGTATCTGTGTACATATAGCCTGGTTCGACCTTGCCACTATAAGGGCTATAGTGGAGCATTGTCCCCGTCTCGTCGTATTCGTAGAAACGACGAGGGAATAGCAGGCAACGGTAAAGGTTACTGTAGAAAGTCTTGGTTTTCTCTACCTCGTCGTGTACCTCTATACGGCTCATCAGCTTGTTCCACACAGCCCTGCCCTCATCGGCTACTGCCTGCAGACTACGCCCTTGTACCTCTCGGAGGTTTAGTAGGGCTTGCTGATGGCTGATAAACGAAGAGGCGACACAGAAGCTCTGCACGCGCTCCCTGCTCTCTAGGCGTACAGCTACCATAGCATGAGTCTTACCGTCCTTATCCAGCTGTTGATGCGCTTTTAACTCTGCAATAGGGCTATCAAACTTAAGCACAAAGTAGTTAGCAAAGTTAGCTGGTACTCCCCCACTGTTCTTGCGACTAATACCACGTAGCGTGTGTTTGTCTAGCTGCTCTATAGAGGAACCTTGGTCAAAAGCATCGATAATAATCCAGCGTTGCTCCGGCTGAGACATCTGGCCATAACGCAGCTCAAAAGCAGCTGCACGCTCGCTCGGTGCCAAACGCACCTGAGTGTCGTGGTCTGCGAGGTACACTTCATATAGATAAGGAGTGGCACGCTCTGCCTTGTGGCTAAACCAAGAGGCACGCTTTTCTTCGTCGAAGCTAGGCTCCACACCTACCATAGGCATTATGGAGAACTGACCATAATCATTAATCCATGGTGAAGGCTGGTGCGTCTGCTTGAAGCCTCTGATCCGCCCCGCAGTGTAAGTATACTGCCAACCATCCCCCATTTTGCCTGTCTGAGGTGTCCAACTATTCATACCCCATGGGCGGCTTATAACGGGGTAAGTATTACCCGTACTAACCTCGAAGCTACTGAGCGTACCTACAAGAGGATTAACACGGTCCACTAGAGATAGTTCCTGAGCCCCAAGTACAGAGGCTGACAAGGCGGTAGCTATGGTAACTACCATTGTCTGCTTATTTATCATCTGAGTTGTCTTTGAGCGATGCGAAGTAGGCATCAAGCAGTTTTTGGGCTCCGACAAAGCTAGAGAGTTGGTCGGAGAGTATCTGTGTCTCTATTATAGGCTTATGAGCCTTGACTGAGGTATTGCTATAGAACGAGCGGTGTAGAGCTTCGTTGATGCTCTCGTACATCCACCACTTAGCTTGTCGTTGACGCTTCTCGTAAAAATATCCCGAGTCTTGTGCAAAGTGTCTGTACTCGTCTACCATATCCCAGATCTCTTTGATACCTAGCCCATAAAAGCCCGAGTAGGTCAATACTGGAGGCTTCCAGCCCGACTCTGTGGGCGGGAATAGATGCAGAGCATTGCGGAAATGTGTAGCCGCTAGATTAGCCTTGGGAATATTGTCTCCATCAGCCTTATTAATAACGATAGCGTCAGCCATCTCCATGATACCTCTTTTGATACCCTGTAGTTCGTCTCCGGTACCACTGAGCTGTATCAGCAGGAAGAAGTCCACCATAGAGTGTACCGCTGTTTCGCTCTGCCCAACGCCTACTGTCTCTACGAAGATAGTATCGAAGCCGGCAGCCTCGCAGAGCATTATCGTCTCACGAGTTTTACGAGCTACGCCCCCCAGAGAACCAGCCGATGGACTAGGGCGAATAAATGCATTAGGCTCGTGCGAGAGCTGCTCCATACGCGTTTTATCGCCAAGGATACTACCCCCAGAGCGCTCACTACTAGGATCTATAGCCAGCACTGCGAGCTTCCGCCCTTGCTTACAAAGATAAACCCCAAAAGTATCAATAGAGGTACTCTTACCAGCCCCAGGGACACCCGTAATGCCGATGCGCATACTTTTACCAGTATAGGGTAAGCAACGCTCGATAATCTGCTGAGCTACGTGCTGATGCTCCGGTAAATTGCTCTCTACAAGTGTTACCGCTTGGCTTAGGATGGTGATATTACCGGCTAAGATGCCATCTACATATTCATCTATCGTAAACTGACGACGCCTCACGCGTCGGAAGTTAGGATTCATCATTGGCTGCTCAGCGACCCCCTGATTAACTTTTAGCCCCATATAGGCAGCATCGTTTTCGGGGTGGCACATATGCTCATCTTGACATTTCATAGTTAATGCGTGTATGAGTCTTACTAGATGCGGTCTAGGACTAGATCTATTAGTCCCTCGATGCTGCTCTTGTAGTCTGTGTTCATATTCTTAGCCTTACGCCCTGCGATAATACAGCACACCGTCAGGGCCCTATGCCCCATCAGCGCTGCTAAACCAGCTAGCGAAGAGCTCTCCATCTCGAAGTTTGTAATCACACGCCCTTCCCACTGGAAAGCTTGTATCTTGGCGTTAAGCTCTCCATCGTAGAGCGGAAGACGTAGCTGTCGCCCCTGTGGACCATAGAAGCCATTGGCTGCAATAGTATTACCACGCACGATATCATCACCACATATCTGCTCTAGGAGCTCTGCGTCTGCGGGTACGACATAAGGCTTTAGCCCATCGAGCTTCCAGTTAAGCTGTCGTAGAAGCTCCTGCTCAAAGGCAGCGTTGCGTACACGCTCCGTGTCCTTATAAAAATAGATTACGCCATCGAAGCCTATACTATGCTCCGCAGCAACGTAAGCACCAATAGGGCTAATGTCCTGCAGACCTCCGCTCGTGCCTACACGTACGAGTGTTAGCTGGCGAAAATCCTCACGCTCCTGTCTTGTCTCGAAGTCTATGTTGGCTAGAGCATCTAACTCATTGAGGACAATATCTATATTGTCAGTACCGATACCGTGGCTTACCACTGTGATGCGCTTACCCTTGTAAGTACCCGTAATGGTATGAAACTCTCGGCTAGTTATATTGCACTCTATGCTGTCGAAGCGAGAAGCCACTACATCTACTCGGGCAGGATCGCCCACTAGGAACACCTTGTCCGCTAGTTGTTCTGGGCGAATGTGCAAATGAAAGATAGAACCATCCCCATTGATAATCAATTCGCTGGGTGGTATTACGCGCTTGTTCGTCGTCATTGTTTTTGTCTGTTTAGAATCTCGGTATTCTTGACCAAGATCAGTTTATTCTTTAGTTTAGTCCGTAGCTGCTGGAGTGTTTGAGGCTCCCTGCCACTACGCTCTAATTCTTGTACATTCTGTTTGTCCTGCAGGTATTCACGGTACAGCTCCATAGCTTCGGCGCTGGTGAAGTCGCTCCAGCGTTGGATGATGGTATTACCGTTTAGGGGCAGGTAGCAAGGCTCTTCCTTGACTCTCTGGCTCACCTTCTCCAGAGGCGCTAGGCCTTGATATGCACTGAGGCGTGCTATCTCTATAGCCTGCCTATGGTCTAGCTCTGGGAGAGCGTCGTCGGCACGTACGCCTGCTATAATCTTGGGGAGCTGGGCCAAGGTGTACACAGCTACCTTACCAGCCTGGCAGTCTCGATTGCTAATGAGGTAGCTACGCTCTAGCTCTTCGTCGTAGATTAGCGCATAGTCATCGGCAGGCGAATTGTACGGCATTGGCAAGAGGCTTGGCTCTAGATAGCTGGCTCGGTCCACGTTGTAGCGCCCCAGGTAGAGGTCGTAGCCCCCGAGGCCATCATCAGCCCTATCACTGGCAAACACCAGAGAGATCCCATCACTTAGGACAAAGGCAAAACCTTCGTTGGCCTCCGCTGTATTGATACTAGGGGGCAGTAGCTCTGTCTCTTGCTCGCCATTGACAAGACGAGTAGAGAGCGTAATATCTCTCCTCTGACCTACGCTGCTATAGCGCCAACGATAGCCATCTATCGCTCCAGATTGCTCCATTACATAGTTGCCTAGGCTATCCACAGAGAATGCTACCTGCTTAGCTAAGGTCGTATGCTCCGCAAAGAAGCTATTGAGCTCCTCCCAGCTACACTCGTGTCTGGCCAACAGCTGTACAGACTCCACACGTCCGAGCATGCGCTCCGCCCGCTCAATACGCTCTCTAAGGTTAGCCAAATGAGCTAGGCTGTCCTTGGGAGTCTGCTGCTCCAGTTGCTGTAGGCTAGAGAGAGCCTCTGCGAAACGATACCCTCCGAGCTGTTGCTGCAGGCTATCCTGCAATGCGCTGGCTGCAATACGTGGTTTAGCGGAAGCTTTAGCTCTACGGCGTGCTTGAGCTGATAGTTCCCCACCCGCCCAACAGCTAGCCCCTATAGCTACAGCTAAGGCTAATAAAGCTTTACTCTTATATACTTGCATATCTATATGTATACCCATTAGCTAAGCAAAGATAGTAAAATACAGTGACTACAGCCTACACTTCTGCTCTTTGCAGGCTCCAGAGATAGCTGCAGCACCTGAGAAAAAGTGGGATCCCTACCCCCCTTATACTGCGGTCTAAACGGAGGACTAAGCGAGTCTAGACCGTGCACTCACTACTGAACACACGTGTATAGACTAGAGCCTACAGATACACCCACTAGTGCAGGCAATATGAGGCACTAGTACAAGCTCAATCTTACAGTAGAGTAAGATAGATCTTACGCAGCTGTAATGGCCATCTTACCACGGTGTAAGACGAAGATTGAGCAACAAGAGCCTCCTCGTATGACTACTGATTAGGATTATCCCATCCTTACTTGTCTCTCTAGAATCCTGGGGCTAAGCAAAAGTATCTTCACAACTTTGGCTATTCGCTGGCAAATTAGTACTTTTGCAGGACAATAATCAGAATAGGAAACATATAATTATATGTATAGGACTAGTACTTGTGGTGAGCTGCGGCTTGCACACGTAGGACAAAGCGTTACACTAGCAGGTTGGGTACAGAAGGCACGCCGTATGGGCGGTATGACCTTTGTAGACCTACGTGACCGTTATGGTATCACACAGCTAGTATTCAATGAGGAGCATACCGGAGAGGCTCTATCAAACGAAGCTCAGAAGCTCGGACGAGAGTATGTCATCCAGGTTACTGGGCTCGTCAGCGAACGTTCGAATAAGAACCCTAATATTCCCACTGGAGATATTGAGATAGAAGTCAAGACGCTGACCATTCTCAACGCCAGCGAAACACCACCTTTCACCATAGAGGATGATACTGATGGTGGCGACGACCTTAGGATGAAGTTCCGCTATCTAGACCTACGACGCAACGCTGTACGTGCCAACCTAGAGTTGCGCCACAAGTGTACCATAGAGGTACGTCGCTATCTAGACGAGCAAAACTTCCTCGAGGTGGAGACTCCTGTACTTATCAAGTCTACCCCTGAGGGTGCTAGAGACTTTGTGGTGCCTAGCCGTATGAACCCCAATCAATTCTACGCTTTACCCCAGAGTCCTCAGACTTTCAAGCAGCTACTGATGGTAAGTGGTTTTGACCGCTACTTCCAGATCGTAAAGTGCTTCCGCGATGAAGACTTACGTGCAGACCGTCAGCCCGAGTTCACACAGATAGACTGCGAGATGAGCTTCGTGGAGCAGGAGGATATACTACAGACCTTCGAAGGCATGACTCAGCATCTCTTCCGCAGCCTGCGTGGTATAGAGATGGAGATACCTTTCCCACGTATGAGCTTTGCTGATGCTATGCGTTTGTATGGCTCAGACAAGCCAGACACTCGCTTCGGCATGACATTCGTAGAGGTAGCTAACATCATGCAGGGGCACGGATTCCCAGTCTTCGACAGTGCCGAGTACGTAGGAGCTATCTGTGCCAAGGGGGCTGCTAGCTATACGCGCAAACAACTAGATGCCCTCACAGACTTTGTCAAACGCCCTCAAATAGGTGCTAGCGGCCTGGTCTATGCTCGTGTAGAGGCTGATGGTACAGTCAAGAGCAGCGTAGATAAGTTCTACTCGCAGGAAACACTGCAGGCTCTAGCTAAAGCTGTAGAAGCAGAGGCCGGAGACCTTATTCTCCTGATGTGTGGCAGCACAGACAAGACCCGCAAACAGCTCTGCGAGCTACGTCTAGAGCTAGGCACTCAGCTAGGGCTACGAGATAAGAACACGTTCAGCTGTCTATGGGTAGTGGACTTCCCGCTCGTAGAGTGGGACGAAGAGACACAGCGCTTCTACGCTATGCACCACCCTTTCACCTCTCCTAAGCCAGAGGATATTCACCTACTAAAAACAGACCCTGGTAAGGTACGTGCTAATGCCTACGATATGGTCATTAACGGAGTAGAGGTCGGTGGTGGCTCTATACGTATTCACGATAGTAAGGTGCAGTCCGATATGTTTGAGCTACTAGGCTTCACTCCCGAGAAAGCGGCTGATCAGTTCGGCTTCTTGATGAACGCTTTCAAATACGGAGCTCCTCCTCACGGAGGTATAGCCTATGGTCTAGACCGCCTAGTATCACTCTTTGCAGGGCTCGATAGTATCCGAGACTGCATAGCGTTCCCAAAGAATAACGCAGGACGCGACACGATGATTGACGCTCCTTCGTTGATTGACCAGGAGCAGCTAGACGAACTATTCCTAGACATTCGTCCTTTCAACAAGTAGAGATTAGATTAATTTGTTTGGATACCTCTCTACAGCAGGAGGCATCCCAGCCAATTCGAGAAGTAAGCGTTTACGCAGAAAAGTTAGAATGGGCTAAGGCGTGGCTTATACCGTGCCTTAGCCTTTTCGTTTAGAATACTATATGAGTGTAAGTATTGCGGAGCTTATCCGCCTAATAGAGCAGAAGCTCCCCCCTAGCCTACAAGAGAGCTGGGATAACTGCGGGCTACAGCTCGGCAGTACCGAGTCGTATTGCCGTGGAGTGCTCTGTACACTAGATATTACAGAGGCTGTCATTGAGGAGGCTATCCGTAAAGATTGCAACCTCATCATTGCTCATCATCCTCTGTTGTTCAAGGGGCTGAAGCGCATAGGCGATAGTACTTATATTGAGCGCTGTGTGCGCCTAGCTATCAAGCATGACATAAGCATATATGCAGCGCACACCAATGCAGACATAGCCTCTGAAGGTTTGAATATGCTCCTAGCACAAGAGCTAGGCTTGCTTAACCCACGCATACTTGCTCCCTCTACGACCGAAGGTGAGGGATTAGGTGCTATCGGGGAGCTACCTCAGGCCCTCGCTCTAGAGGACTGTTTGGCCATGCTGGTCCAGCACTTCGGGACCAAACAGCTACGCTACAACCAGTATAGACCTCATGGGATACGTACACTAGCGCTATGTGGTGGCTCTGGGGCTTTCCTTGCCAGCGAAGCATGCAAGCAAGGGGCTGATCTATTCGTCACAGGTGAAGCAAAGTATAACGACTATTACGATGCTGAGGGAATTACTCTCGTTACCGTTGGGCATTACGAAAGCGAGTTTATAGCCACACGGCTATTCGCCCGTATTATTTCGGCCCACTACCCCACGCTCTGCCATATAGTAGAGACAGACCACAATCCCGTAAAGACAATAAACTGAAACATTTATACAAACCATTATGGCTAAGAAAGCAACAGAAGTAGTAGAGAAGAGTGTAGAGCAGAAGCTTATCGAGCTACGCGACCTACAAGAAACGTACAGCGCTATCGACCGCATCAAGACCCTCCGTGGCGAACTGCCACTAGAGGTACAAGACCTCGAAGATGAAATCGCAGGTATGGAAACACGTCAGAAGAACCTCGAAGACGAAGTCAAGCGTAATAGCCAAGCTGCTGCAGCCGAGAAGGCCAAAATCACAAATGCGGAGACACTAATCGCTAAGTATCAGGAGCAGCTCAACGATGTGAAGAACAACAGAGAGTACGACAACCTAACTAAGGGAATCGAGTTCCAGGGACTAGAAATTGAGCTTAGCAAGAAGCATATCTCCGAGATTAACCAAGAGCAGAGCGGACGCAAAGAACGTATCGCAGCTCTGAAGAGTAGCATCGAGGAGCGTCGCAAAGACTTGGAGGCCAAGCGTGCTGAGCTAGACCAAATCAAAAGCGAGACCAAGGCTGAGGAAGAGGGACTTCGCCTACGCGTACAAGAGCTAGAGCAACTAGTGGAGGAGCGTTTGCTACGTGCCTTCCATCGCATTCGCGAGGGCGCTCGCAATGGTCTTGCAGTAGTTAGCGTAGACCGTGATGCTTGTGGTGGTTGCTTCAATAAGATTCCTGCTCAGCGTCAGCTTGATATCAAGCTCCATAAGAAGGTACTTGTCTGCGAGTACTGCGGACGTATCATGGTAGACCCAGACCTTGGTAAAGAAGAGGCCTAAGCCGTCTAAATAGAAAAACAGATGAATACGCTTATTCAGCAGGTAGCACGCTGTATAGAGCGTGAGCATCTGCTAGACGAAGAGCAGCATACATATGTAGCCGTTAGTGGAGGGGCAGACTCTGTCGCTCTGCTAACGGCTCTTCGTATGCTCGGCTATCGGCTGACAGCTCTACACTGCAACTTTCACTTGCGGGGCGAGGAGAGTATGCGGGACGAGACTTTCGTCCGTACCCTCTGTATCAGCTGGGGTATTCCTTGTGAGGTCAAAAGCTTCGACACCTTGGGTTACGCTCACAAGCAGCAGATATCCATAGAGATGGCAGCACGAGAGCTACGCTATGCTTGGTTTGCCCAAATCTGGCAAGCAGACACATCTAGCCGCATTGCCATCGCTCATAACAGCAACGACTTAGCCGAAACGTTGCTCTACAACCTCGCACAAGGAACCGGCATACGTGGTCTCGCAGGCATCCCCTACAAAAGAGATAAGGGTATTATCCGTCCCTTACTAGACTGTAGTCGACAAGAAATACTACACTTCCTAGACAAACTCCCCGATAAGCCTGGCTACTGCACCGATAGTAGTAATCAGGACACTAGCTACAAACGTAACTTTATACGCCATCGCTTACTGCCCGTATTCGAAGAACTGAAACCCGGAGCAACGCAGCAGATCGCCATCTCTATCAGACAACTGCGAGGAGCTGAACGCTACTATCGTGAGAGTATCGAGCGTTACAAAGCTCTTGTCTTAGATAGTAAAGGTA
>JAXFXP010000152.1:0-2318 GCA_034091595.1 Porphyromonas sp. | reverse complement strand
CGGCGGCCTGATAAGCCGGCAAGTCTATGGGGCACAAGTAAGCCTCTCCTCCATGTGAAGGGCGTACTTCTACACGTACGTGCTTGGGAGCTATCGAATGTACGTACTTGATGAAAGCTTCACTGATCTCATGATGGTCTTGGCTAGCCACCAATCGGCAACTAACCTTGGCAAAGGCCTTACTTGGTAGCACCGTCTTGGAGCCTTCACCCGTATAGCCTCCCCATATACCACAAACATCGAAGCTGGGGCGACAGCTATTACGCTCTAGCGTACTATAGCCCTCCTCGCCCCAAACGGCATCGACATCAATAGCAGCTCTGTACTTCTCTTCGCTAAAAGGCACCTGAGCAATCATTGCACGTTCCTCGGCTGTAAGGTCTACCACCTTATCGTAGAAGCCTGGTATCGTAATACGCCCTGTTTGCTCATCCTGCATCTTGGCAATGATCCGACAGAGCTCGTTGATAGGATTGCCAACAGCACCACCGAAATGGCCAGAGTGCAGGTCGCGGTTAGGGCCTGTCACCTCTATTTCCCAATAAGCGAGGCCACGTAGCCCCGTCGTCAGACTAGGTACCTCGCTACTAACCATACTCGTATCACTTACGAGGATAACATCGGCACGGAGCATCTCCCTGTGTGCTGTCAAGAAATCCTCTAGGTGAGTAGAGCCAATCTCTTCCTCTCCCTCGAAAATGAATTTCACATTACAGCGGACTAGACCGAGCGCCTTAGCTGTCTCGAAGCCCTTAACCTGTATCATGGACTGCCCCTTGTCGTCATCTGCACCACGAGCCCAGATATGTCCGTCTCTTATTTCGGGAGCAAAAGGCTCGCTCTTCCAGAGCTCCAAAGGCTCGGCTGGCATCACATCGTAATGCGCATAGACGAGTACTGTGGGGAGCTGTTCATCGATGATATACTCACCATAAACAATAGGATGCCCCTTGGTAGGATAAATTTCACAACGCTGTAAGCCCAAGCCGAGCAAGTGAGTCTGCCAATGCTCGGCACAACGCAGCATATCGCCACGGTGCTCGCTTTTAGCACTTATACTAGGTATACGGATAAGCTCGAATAGCTCGGCCAGGAAGCGCTCCTCGTGCTGAGCAATGTACTCTCTAACGCTTGTCATAGTTGCTGTTTATTATGTATGATTTATGATTGTCTTTAGCTTAGCCCTTGAGGAGGCTACGTGTCCCCAGGAGATCACGCAGTAGCTCCAGAGCTTCGTCTTCCATCTGGCGCATACGCTGCTCCTCTAGTTCTGTCTTGTCGCCATAGCCACAGAGATGTAGTACCCCATGTACCAGGACACGGTGTAGTTCCTCTGCATAGCTAACACCAATGAGCTCGGCATTGGTCTTTACTGTATCTAGGCTAATCAGCATATCACCGGCAATACGCTCACCACGACTTTCATCGAAAGTGATAATATCGGTATAATAATCGTGCTGTAGGAATTCTCTATTGACCTCTAGGATGCGTTCATCACCGCAGAACTGATAGCATAGGCTACCAACACGTCTCCCGTGTCGCTCTGCTACCTGAGTCAGCCAGCTGCGCACGATTGACTTGTATATCTGGGGTTCCGCTAATCCCTCATCGCAATAAAAATCTATCATGGCTATTGTACTGTAGCTAAGCTATCGGCAACGGTACTTAGGCTATCTACTACGGGGATGCTATCAGCTGCACCACTCGGAGCAATGACACCCGTAGCACTGAGGATAAAGTAGATAGCCGTACAGAGAAGCACTAAGCCTAGCAATAGCACGCACTTACCCCAGAGGGTTAGGCTACTGCTAGCCGCCTTGACAGGATTACCCTTAACGGCCACACGATGTGCCTCTACCATATCAGCCGTCCAATGGCGCGACTCTATCTCCTTATTGTCCTCAGCACGAAAAAAGCGCGCCACTGGGAGACGCTTAACGCTTCGGAGCAGACCGTAGTAGTTTACAGACTCAGTATATAGTTGCAGATGCAGTGGCTCTACAATCCCTGTCGTGGGGCATAGTAGATTGTCGTAGTATTGGCTATGTAGAGGTTCTTCGTGTCGTGTTACCCCGAATAGCTGGCTTATAGCGTTAGACATAATTCTTTTAGTTCTATTTATTCTTTCTCTACAAAGATACCTAATTCCCTTTACACTTACTCGAGTGACGCTTAACCTTACAGGGCAACCGCATCAAAATACAAGCGCTATCTTTGTAAGCATGAAATACTTCGAGACTATCCCAGATCCACGCGTATTAGGCCGCTGTAAATATAGATTGTGTGACATCCTATTCATCGCCCTTGCAACATATGTT
>JAXFXP010000151.1:0-3366 GCA_034091595.1 Porphyromonas sp. | reverse complement strand
TGGAGCAGACATTCATAGCGGCCCCCGATAGTACATAGCTCGGGCGCACCAGCACAGGGAAGCCCACCTCACTGATGAAACCATCTATATCCTCTAGGCTCGTCAGCTCTCGCCAGCGTGGTTGGTCTATGCCGAGGCGGTCAAGCATAGCGCTAAACTTATGGCGGTCTTCGGCATTATCTATCTTATCCGCCTGCGTACCTAGGATGTTTATCCCCTGCCCAGCCAACTTCATGGCCAGATTATTGGGTATTTGTCCACCAGTAGACACTATTACACCGCGCGGAAGCTCTAGATCTAGGATATCCAGCACACGCTCTAGGCTCAATTCGTCGAAGTACAGACGGTCTGTAATATCATAGTCTGTACTTACTGTCTCTGGATTGTAGTTAATCATCACCGAGCGGTAGCCCTCTCTCCGTATCGTCTGCAGGGCATTGACGCCACACCAGTCAAACTCTACAGAGCTACCGATGCGATAAGCCCCAGAGCCGAGTACTACTACCGAGCGACCATCATCCTCGTAGCTAATATCGTTGGTGCTACCACTATAGGTGAGATAGAGATAATTCGTTTCGGCTGGATACTCTGCAGCGAGGGTGTCTATCTGCTTCACTACAGGACGAATGCCGAGAGCCAAGCGATGCGCACGCACTGCCAAATTAAGCGCATCACTTCGCAGTGCATCCTGTGCCAGCAATCGTCCTATCTGGAAGTCCGAGAAGCCCTGACGCTTGGCTAAACGCATTAGTTCGGCTGGTATCGACTCTACGCTAGAGAGCTGCCCTAGCTTGTCCGCGGTCTCCTCGATAGCATATAAGCGCTCTAGGAACCATCGGTCTATCTTCGTCAGCTGATGCACCTGCTCTACGGTATAGCCCCGAGAGAATGCCTGGCTGATAGCGAAAGCACGTGTATCGGTGGGCTGACTCAGAGCCTTGTCGAGGTCCTCGATGCGTGGCTCTCTGTTGGCGACGAAGCCGTGCATACCCTGCCCAATCATGCGGAGCCCCTTCTGCATGGCTTCCTCGAAGGTACGACCTATAGCCATTACCTCACCAACGCTCTTCATCGAGCTACCGAGCTCCCTGTCTACGCCGTGGAACTTGCCGAGATCCCAACGTGGTATCTTACACACTACATAGTCGAGGGCGGGCTCGAAGAAGGCAGGCGTCGTCTTCGTAACGGAGTTATTCAGCTCGTAAAGCCCATAGCCTAGACCGAGTTTCGCTGCTACGAAGGCCAGTGGATAGCCCGTAGCCTTGGAGGCTAAGGCAGAGGAGCGAGAGAGACGTGCATTAACCTCGATAACTCTATAGTCCTGACTCTCTGGGTCTAGGGCATACTGTACATTACACTCACCCACGATACCGATATGGCGTACTATGCGGATGGCAATCTCGCGCAGCATATGGTACTCATCATTGGTCAAAGTCTGCGAGGGTGCTATTACGATACTCTCGCCCGTGTGTATGCCGAGCGGGTCGAAGTTCTCCATATTACACACGGTAATACAGTTGTCGTAGCGGTCTCTCACCACTTCGTACTCTACTTCCTTCCAACCCTTGAGACTCTTCTCCACTAGTACCTGTGGGCTGAAGGCGAAAGCCTTGGCACACAGAGCATCTAGCTCCGCCTCGTTGTCGCAGAATCCACTCCCCAGACCGCCTAGTGCGTAGGCAGCTCGTATAATAACGGGGTAGCCGAGCTCACTAGCAGCACGGCGAGCATCCTCTAGGTTGTCGGCTGCCTGGCTCTTGATAGTCTTGACATCTATTTCGTTGAGACGCTCTACGAATAGGTCTCGGTCCTCGGTGTTTATGATGGCTTCGACCTGAGTCCCCAGTACCTCTACGTTGTGCTTCTTTAGCACGCCGCTCTTGTGTAGCGCCACACCGCAGTTGAGTGCTGTTTGTCCGCCGAAAGCTAGTAGTATGCCCTCGGGGCGCTCTTTCTCGATAACCTTCTCGATGAAGTAAGGTGTTACGGGCAGGAAGTATATCTCGTCCGCAATGCCTTCGCTGGTCTGCACCGTCGCGATATTAGGATTTACGAGGACGGTACGTATGCCTTCCTCCCGCATGGCCTTGAGAGCCTGAGAGCCTGAATAATCAAACTCTCCGGCCTCGCCAATCTTAAGTGCTCCCGAACCGAGGAGCAATACGGTCTTTATGTCTTTCTTGTCTAGCATAATCGCTGTATTATTCGTGATTTACTTTTTTCGTTCTCTGTCTTATCTCAATGCAGCAGATTGGATACACTCCAAAGCATCTGCCAACGTAGCCCTAGGCTTAGTAGGCTATATGGATAATCTCGAAGGCCTCGCTCGTATCCCGCTAGTAACCTTAGCCTAGGGCCTAAGGTATAACTAGTACGCATCCGTAGCGTGATGGGTCTATCACCATACACTGGGTCGTGCCTATAGAGCCAGCCTGTATAACCTGATAGCTCTAGCCCGCAGCTTAGCTTCGGACGACTCAGGGCTAGGGAAAGACCATACAAGTAAGCATCGTCCTGCTTACTGCCTGAGGTCTCCCAACACATAAAACCAAGCATACCCGAGAGCCTCAGCTCCCGCCATAGACCATTGTGGCTCAAGCGATAGCTCTTTCCTCCCTCGAGATGGAAGTAATAGCCAGGTGTATCGAAAGAGCGTCTCGGAGCAACACTCGTAGCTGCAGCCGTCTTGAGTGTTATATCTAACACTAGGTTAGGCCGCCAACCTACCCGTTCTCGCAATAGACGTATCCGACTCTGCAAATACAGGTCCCCCAAAGAGCTACCCTGCAGAGACTTGCTACCTCGCTCGGCTGCCACATCGGCAGGTACCGCGTAGCGGTCTATAGGATAACCATACAGGCGCATAGATACGACTTCGGGTATCAGTGGTATCTCCACATCTAGGTACATAGCCTGAGATTGTTCCGCTCCCTCTATTGTCGTCATAACCCTCCCCTCTACGCTAGGCATAGCTGGTATCTGTGCGTCTTGTAGCTCTGGTACGGGCTGTGCATAGGCTCCAAACCAACGTGGGCTATACCTGATACCCTGCGCTGCTAGCTCTAGACTAGCCATCCCAAGGCATAGGAGCAAGGCCCAAATACGTGAGCAATGTCCGAATCGACCTATGATTCTCTCTGGCATAACCCGACTAATCTATCTGCAAGAACATGCTACTAGAGCTTACTGAGGAATTCGTCGAAGAGGAACATCGTATCGGTAGGCCCGCTACAAGCCTCTGGATGGAACTGAGCCGAGAAATAGGGCAAGCTCTCGTGGCAAATACCTTCGTTGGTACCGTCATTTAGGTTGATATACTTCTCTCGCCAACCAGACTCTAGTGTCGAAGCATCTACAGCGTAGCCG
>JAXFXP010000150.1:0-5255 GCA_034091595.1 Porphyromonas sp. | reverse complement strand
GACTTTGCTCTTACCTGCTACGGCACGCGTAATTTTGGCGAAGACACTTTCCTTACTCTTATTCAAGCCTTCGGCTAGTTGTTCCTTATCCTCCTCTTTCTTCTTTTTGAAGAAGTCAAAAAATCCCATAGGCTATTCTTTGATTAGTTGTTGTCTGAGGTTTGTCTTAGTTCATTCGTCCCTTGTAGTCCTCATAGCTATAGGTGCGCATAACATCTAGTGAGCCATCAGTCCTAAGAAGGGCAATGCTAGGATGGGGTATCCCGTTGAACATATTTGTCTTGACGGTAGTGTAGTGTATCATATCCTCGAATATCAGCTCCTGCCCAATCGACAGAGGTTCATCGAAGGCCCAATAACCGATAAAGTCCCCACTAAGACAACTATTGCCTCCTATACGGTAGCAGTGCTTTCCCTCCACAGGGGTCTCCACGCTCTCGGCCGTACGCACTGCAGGCTGATAGGGCATCTCGAGACAGTCAGGCATATGGCAAGTAAAAGATACATCTACAATAGCTGTATGCACATTATGGTGGCAAACAAGGTCTATCACTGTAGCTTTGAGGAAGCCCGTCTGCCAAGCGAAAGCACTACCAGGCTCTAGTATGACCTTGAGGTGAGGGTGCCTGGCTCGGAAATCTGATAGTACTCGTACTAGGTGCTCGGCATCGTAGTCTCGGCGTGTCATCAGGTGCCCACCGCCACAGTTGAGCCACTTAGCCTCGGCTAGTGGTCCGGCGAAGTTTCGCTCGATGATACCCAAAGCCTCCTCCAGATTGTACGAGTCTCCCTCGCACAGCGCATGGAAGTGCAAGCCCTCTACTCCCTCGGGTAGACGCTCTCCTAGTTCGCTGGCCGTAACGCCAAAACGAGAACCTGGAGCACATGGATTATATAGATCCGTCTCGACCACCGAGTACTCGGGATTGATACGTAGACCATAAGACACCTCTTCTCCGCACCCCATCAAGGGACGCATAGTCTCCAACTGACTAAGGGAGTTGAAAGTAATATGGCTACTCAGTCGCTGCAACTCTGCGAAGTTTTCTAGCGTATAACCAGGGCTAAAGGTATGCACTGGGCTACCCATTTCTTCGTAGCCCAGACGAGCTTCGTAGATAGAGCTTGCCGTACTCGAGTTAATATATTCTCGGAATATAGGGAAGGTCTTCCAGAGGGCATAAGCCTTGAAGGCCAATATTATCTCTACGCCACTGCGCTCAGCAACTGAGCGTATAAGCTCCAAATTGCGTCGCAAGAGGGATTCCTCCAGCACATAGCAAGGCGAAGGAATATGGGGATATGTGGATCTTGTCATCTCTCTGTAATTTAATTGCAAAGATAGCCAAATAATGCCGATTATAGCGCTCTGCCTAGACCTCACAGGCTATAAACGCAATGGTGCGAAGAGAACGCTTATTCTCCCCGCACCATTCGCTCAATGATGCTACAAACTCGGCTATTGTTGGCCCTGTCTAATACTCTGGACGATACTTACCCTCATCCTCTCCGTCTAGGAGTATATTGAGGTAGCTCTGATATCTGAAGTCTGCAATCTCTCCTCGCTCTACCGCTGGGAGGACAGCGCAACCTGGCTCGTGCGTATGCGTACAATTACCAAAGCGGCAAGCAGAGGACTGTTTGAATATTTCTCTAAAGTAGTGTCCTACCTCCTCACGCTCCATATCCAGCAGACCAAAGCCTTTGATACCCGGGGTGTCTATCAGATAACCGTCCCCCGAGGGCAACCGTACCATCTGGGAGAAGGTCGTGGTGTGCATCCCCTGCAGGTGCGCCTGGGATATAGAGGCTGTCCGGAGCTCTATTCCTGGGATTAGCTTGTTGATAAGGGTAGACTTCCCCACCCCTGAATGACCGCTAAAAAGACATATCTGTCCTTCCATACGAGACACAAGCCCCTCTATGCCCTCTCCCGTATAAGCAGACAACCGATGGCATGGGTAGCCGAGTCCTTCGTAGACAGCACATAAGCTCTCGAGGTAATCTAGTCCATCCTCATTGAGGACGTCTATTTTGTTGAATATCAATTCTACAGGGACACGATAGGCCTCAGCATTGGCCAAGAAGCGATCTATGAATACGGTACTAGTCTCGGGGGCTACTAGCGTACAAACCAAAAACGATACATCGATATTGGCTGCAAGTATATGCGATTGCTTCGAGAGATTGGCAGATTTACGCACTATACAGTTGCGACGCTCTAGTATCTCCCGAACGTAGTGTGAAGGCCCTCCCCCCTCTGGGGTAAGCTTCACTTCTACTCGGTCTCCGACGACGATAGGGCTAGTCGAGCGTATCCCTCTAAGCCTTAGATTTCCTTTAGCCAGACAGGCACGCTCGAGACCATCATCACAGAGGACTAGATAATGACTCCCTGTATTACGTATGACTAATCCCTGTACAACGGACATCAAACAGTCATAATTTCACGTTCTTTCTCGGCAAATACCTCGTCGATGCGTTTGATATACTTATCGTGCAGTTTCTGCACCTCAGCCTCGGCATCTTTGGCTACATCCTCTGGAGTATTGTCGGCCTTTATACTCTTTTTGATAGTATCATTGGTATCACGACGCACGTTGCGAACACGTATCTTAGCTTCCTCGGCATCAGCCTTCACCTGTTTCACTAGCTCACGACGACGCTCCTCCGTTAGAGGGGGGATACCTAGGCGGATTAGCTCCCCATTATTCTCTGGGGTAATACCAAGAGGTGAGTTAATGATAGCACGCTCTATCTCCTTGATAAGGCTCTTTTCCCAGGGTGTGATGACGATACTTTTAGCATCGGGGGTATTCACTGTCCCTACCTGATTGAGGGGTACTAGGCTACCATAATACTCTACCATTATACCATCTAGCAGCTTAGTACTAGCCTTACCAGCACGCACACGCCCAAGCTGCTCCTCTAGATAGTCTACAGCCTTACTCATATTGCTACCCGCTTGGGCAACCAATTCTTTCAATTCGCTCATATATTAAATTATCTACGCTCGTATTACTATAGTTATCGTTTACTCATTGCTTACGTAGGTCCCGATACTTTCTCCCTGTAGGACCTTTACAAGGTTACCTGGCGTGTCCATATCGAAGACTACAATAGGCAGGTTATTCTCCATGCACATCGTCGTTGCCGTTAGATCCATTACCTTCAGGCCTCGGGCGTATATCTCTTGATATGAGATTCGGTCAAACTTCGTCGCTGTGGGGTCCTTCTCTGGATCTGCTGTGTAAATACCGTCTACGCGAGTACCCTTGAGCATAGCATCGCACTCAAGCTCTATCCCACGAAGCGAAGAGCCCGTGTCAGTCGTAAAGAAAGGATTACCAGTACCTGCAGAGAGGATAACGACCTCACCTGCCTCTAGGTGCTCTAAAGCCTTCCACTTGGTATAGAACTCTCCGATGGGCTCCATACGTACAGCCGTTAGCACACGATTGCGCACTCCTACAGCTGATAGAGCCGATGACAATGCTAGGCTATTAATAACCGTAGCAAGCATACCCATCTGATCTCCCTTAACTCTATCGAAGCCTTTGGTAGCCCCTGACAATCCACGGAAGATATTACCTCCGCCTATTACAATGGCTACCTGAGTCCCCAGAGCAATAGCTGCCTTTATTTGGGAGGCATACTCATTTAGCCTAACAGTATCAATACCGTACTGTTGTTGCCCCATCAGAGACTCCCCGCTAAGCTTGAGGAGTACACGATTATACTGCTTCATAAACTATACATCTCTTATTTGACAATACAAAGTAACAACTTTTCTCCCAACCCTCCATAAAATGCACCAGTGAATGTAGAACTGAATACCCAGCTATACACGCCCGTTCAGCCCCAAGTGTACAAAGCTGGAGCTGAATATCAAGGTGATGATACGATAGCTGAACGCAAACAAATCACAACCTAGGGATGCACACTTTGCTCCATTTCGTCTATCTTTGTAGCCGATTACGTAAAGTGCGTATAACAAAACGTTGCCTCGGCAACAACTCTACTATACATAGATGCCACAAGAACAGAAACTCGTTATCGTAGAGTCCCCTAAGAAGGCTCAACTCATACAAGGCTTCCTCAAGCAAAAGAAGCTCGACGGATATAAGGTTATGGCTAGCGCAGGGCATGTGCGCGACCTCAAGAAGCGCCCCCTCGGCATAGACATGAGCAACAACTACGCCCCTATATACGAAGTATCAGAAGATAAAGTCAAGCTCATCCGTGAGCTCAAGAGCGAAGCCAAGAAGAGCAGTCTCGTCTACCTCGCATCCGATGAAGACCGCGAGGGAGAAGCCATCGCCTGGCACCTTAGCGAGACCCTAGGGCTAGACGCTAGCAAGCGTCGTCGTATCGTCTTCCACGAGATTACCTCCGAAGCCTTTATGCACGCTCTAGATACGCCCCGAGACATCGACCAAAACCTAGTCGATGCACAGCAAGCACGGCGCGTACTCGATAGACTTGTGGGCTATGAGCTATCTCCCGTACTATGGAAGCGCGTGCGCCCGTCCCTCTCTGCCGGGCGTGTACAGAGCGTGGCCGTACGCCTCGTGGTCGAACGAGAGCGAGAGATAGCAGCCTTCATCCCCAGCAGTAACTTCAGAGTATCAGCCACCTTCCTACTCGCCACAGGCGAAGAGATTAAGGCAGAGCTCAACCAACGCTTCGAGACAGAGGAGGAGGCTACGGCATTTCTCACTGCCTGCAGAGGACAAGTCTTCGAGATTGGCAAGCTCGAGCAGAAAGAGAGCTTCCGCAGTCCTCAGGCTCCGTTCACTACCTCTACCCTACAGCAGGATGCTGCCAACAAACTGGGCTACTCGGTAAGCACTACGATGCGTCTAGCCCAAGCCCTCTACGAAAGCGGACACATTACCTATATGCGTACCGACTCGGTAAACTTGTCGCAGATGGCATTGGGGGCGATGGCCAAGTTCATTGAGCAAAGCTATGGCAAGGACTACGTTAAGACTCGTCGCTATACCAGTAAGAGCAAGGGGGCGCAGGAAGCACACGAAGCTATCCGCCCGACCTATATAGACCGTATATCTATCGAGGGTACGGCACAAGAGAAGAAGCTCTACGACCTGATTCGTCGCAGAGCACTCGCCTCGCAGATGGCCAACGCTCAGCTCGAGCGTACTGTCGTTACGATACCTGTACCTGGGACTCCATACCACTTCACTGCTACAGGTGAGGTAATTACCTTCAAGGGCTTTCTGGAGATTTATCTG
>JAXFXP010000149.1:0-14015 GCA_034091595.1 Porphyromonas sp. | reverse complement strand
CCAATCCCAATAAGCATCAGGGCATTATCTATTGCTCTAACCTCTGCACAGAAATCGCACAAAACCAGAGCGAAATCAAAGAAGGGAAGCTCAGCGTGCGCATTGAGAATGGACACGAAATAGTTACAAAGGAAACAGAGGCTGGAGATTTCGTGGTCTGCAACCTAGCATCGCTTGTATTGGGGAATATCCAAGTAGATGATAACAGTGAGCTTCGTGAGGTCATCCACACCATCGTACGAGCCCTGGACAACGTAATAGACCTAAACTTCTACCCTATCCCCTACGCAGAGATTACGAATATGAAGATGCGCCCTATTGGTCTAGGCACTAGTGGATACCACCACCTGCTAGCCCAAAAGGGCCTAAACTGGGAGAGTCCAGAGCATCTGGAGTATATGGATAAGCTCTATGAGCGTATCAACTATTATGCTATCGAGGCCTCAGCAGCTCTTGGCAAGGAAAAGGGCTCATATTTACGCTATCCTGGTAGCGATTGGCAAACGGGCGAATACTTCCGTCTGCGTGGCTATGAGTCGTCAGAATGGAAGCGTCTAGCCAGTGAGGTAGCCTGCGCTATGCGTAATGCTTATCTATTGGCTATAGCGCCTACAAGCTCGACATCTATCATTGCTGGTACAACTGCAGGTATAGACCCCGTAATGAATCGTTTCTTCCTCGAGGAAAAGAAGGGTACCATCGTACCTCGTGTAGCACCAGCTCTTACGGATGCTACTTTCTGGCTATATAAAACTGCGCACCAAATCGAGCAAGAATGGGTAGTAGATGCCGCCGGCATACGCCAAAGGCATCTAGACCAGTCGCAATCAGTAAACCTATTTATTACGCACGACTATAGCTTCCGCCGCATCCTAGACCTATACATTCGCGCTTGGGAAAAGGGTGTGAAGACTCTTTATTATGTGCGCAGTCGTTCGCTCGAAGTAGAGGAATGTGAAACCTGTGCCTCATAGGATACTCTCGAATAAAAACAGTATATAACTAAAGCTATGGCAGAACTGAAGAAAAAAGCGCTCTTCAATGAGCATGGTGATGTGGATGTTACCAAACGACGGATGATCAATGGCAACACAACAAACCTAAACGACTTCAACAATATGAAGTATGCATGGGTTTCGGATTGGTACCGCCAAGCTATGAATAACTTCTGGATCCCTGAGGAAATAAACCTTAGCCAGGATGTCAAGGACTATCGTCAGCTCTCAGAGGCAGAGAAAGTAGCCTATGACAAGATCCTGTCCTTTCTCATTTTCCTAGACAGCATCCAGACGGCCAACCTCCCCAATGTGGCAGAGTATATCACAGCCAACGAGATAAATTTATGTCTGACGATACAAGCATTCCAAGAGGCTGTACACTCGCAGAGCTACAGCTATATGCTCGATAGCATCTGTTCGCCAGAGGAGCGTAGTAACATCCTATACCAATGGAAGGACGATGAGCACCTGCTGAAGCGAAATAAATTCATTGGGGATATCTACAACGAGTTTCAGGAGGATCAGAGCCCTGCACAGTTGCTCAAGACAATGGTCGCTAACTACATCCTGGAGGGGGTATACTTCTACTCAGGGTTTATGTTCTTCTACAACCTAGGGCGTAATGGCAAGATGCCAGGCTCCGTTCAGGAGATACGCTACATCAATAGAGATGAGAATACGCATCTATGGCTGTTCCGCTCTATGATTCTAGAGCTCAAGAAGGAGGAGCCACAGCTCTTCACAGAGGAGGCCGTAGAGTCTTTCCGTCAAATGATTAAAACTGGGGCAGAACAGGAGATTGCTTGGGGTGAATATGTCATTGGCGACAGCATCGATGGTCTGACGATGCAGATGGTTAGCGACTACATCAAGTACCTAGCTAACCAGCGTAGTGAAAACCTTGGTTTCGGTATCCTCTACCCTAGCTATGAGAAGGAGCCCGTGAGTATGAACTGGGTATCTCAGTACAGTAATGCCAATCTAATCAAGACAGACTTTTTCGAGGGCAAGCCTTCAGCCTACTCAAAAAGTAGCGCTATTGAGGACGATTTGTAGTCTCTAGAATATTTTTTATGCCGTAGAGGCTTTGCCTGAGCTAGTATTCAAAAGATTGTTATTACTTTTGAGGCTGTAAAGGAACCTTTACTCCTCGAGTATATCGGGGTATTGACATGTCTAACCAATAATTATCGTTCGAGAAAATGAACAAATCAGAATTTGTAGCTAGCCTTGCAGAGAAGGCTGGTATCAGCAAGGCTGATGCCCTCAAGGCAGTAAATGCTTTTGCAGATGTAGTACTAGAGCAGGCTAAGGCTGGTGAGAAGATTACACTTGTTGGCTTCGGTACATTCTCTGTAAGTGAGCGTGCCGCCCGCACGGGTGTGAACCCTGCTACACGCAAAAAGATTGAGATCCCTGCTAGTAAGAGCATTAAGTTCAAGCCAGGCGCAGCTCTCTCTCTCTAAGCGTTGTCTGCTGCTTTGTAGCACGCCTACAAGCAACTTACGCACCATTAAGTGTAATAGCCTTACACTTAATGGTGCGTATTCATTCTTAGGTTCGTTGAGTATTTGTATCTTTGTTTTAGAGAATTATTAAAATGATAGAATATGAAGCGTCTTCTCATCTGTTGCATCGGAAGCCTAGGGGTGTCATTAGCTGGAGCTTATGATGGGCTAGCACAGCATTCCCTCCCTAGCACCCAGGCACAGCATATATACAATACCCATAGCGTACGTACGATAGCCGAGAGCTATATCGCACTATCGCACCTAGAGAAGCCACGGTTAGCGCTGACTCCTTCACAGCGCCACTATACGGCTATATTTAAGGACTATCTAAGCGCACACAAAGAGGCTGATGAACTCGGACATCAATATCAGAAGTATCTGGATGCAGGCATCAATCGCTCTCGTGGAGCATTGCTATTGTCTATCGCCTATTACGAGGAAGGGAAACGAGATGATGCTCTGGCACTGCTCAACAGTCTAGAGTATACGGCCATGTTCGATTACGAGCAAGAGCAGGCAAGTCTGCTGCGTTGCTACCTCTTGTTGTCAGAGCGTAAGAATTCCGGCTCCGTGCAGGAGCTTGCCACAGAGCTAACCCGTCTAGCGAAGCGTAAAAACCTGCGTGCAGATCAAGCAAGCCTCTATCTAAGTAGTATAGCTTGGCACCAGGGAGACCCCCAGCGTGCTCAGAAGATACTAGAGGATCGCCAATGGAATGAGGAGGTAATACCCGAAGTTGAATATCAGGGTGCTCTCCTCAGCTATGCCATAGATAGTCCCTCAGCGGCGCTAAGCAATAGTCAAACCTTGCTCAACCGTTACCCCGAGATGCGTAACCGCCCACGCCTTATTGGCCAGATGGGCTATGCTTACTACAAACTCGGAGACTATCCTAATGCGTCTAGTACGATCAAGAGTATATCAGCCGATGTAGAGCTGTTGCCTATTGAGCACTATGTGTTAGGGGCTGCTCTATACGAGCAGAAACAATATACCGAGGCTATCCCGGCCCTACAGCAGGCTAGCTTCGGGGCAGGTGAATTGAAGGCCTTAGCACAATATGCCCTCGGTAACATATACTCCACGACCGGAGATAATAGCAAGGCTAAACTAGCATTCGAGTCTGTTATCAATCAGGACTCTGCCGCTAAGGCTAAGCTTAGAGAGGGAGCGCTTTACCGCTTCATCGGAATCGCCCATAGCGAGGGAAATGATGCTTTCGGGAGTCACGCTAAGTATGCCGAGTCCTTCCTCCGAGATTATCCTCAGAGCCAACATAGAGGTCGTGTACTTGAGATAATTAAGGCCTATATCAGTAATAGTAGAGATTACAGCTCTAGTCTTAGGCTTATCGATGCACTACAAGTCTATGGGCTCGACTTGCAGGGGCTAAAGCAGGATACGTATTTGAGACAGGCTTTAGCTCATAAAGCCCAGGGGCAAGACTACCAAGCGGATCTAAATGAAGCTATTAAGCTTGGGAGCAAGAGTAGCCTATCCTACCCTATAGCTCTAGCACTACGCTCCGAATACTACAGTAGCGGAGGGGACTACAAGTTAGCTGAGCGAGATGCTCGCCAGGCCCTAGAGCACAGTCGCTCAGACAAAGAGCTAAATGCCCAATCTGCCTACCTCCTTGGGTACAGCCTTTACAATCAAAAAAGCTATTCAGAAGCACTTGCAAGTCTTCGTACTGCTAGCTCAGGGCTCGGTAATGTAGCACTACGTAGTGATGCAAGCCTTCGCTTGGGGGACTGTCTACTGGCCCTCAAGCGTAACGGCGAGGCGCAGACCGCTTACAACGAAGCGCACCAGTTGTCCCCCAATGGCAGTGATGAGGCGCTATATCGATTAGCAACTATAGCAGGTAAGGAGAGCAAATATAGCCGGCAGATACAGCAGCTAGAGCAGCTCCTTAGGGACTATCCCAGCACCAGCTATGTGACGCAAGCCCTTTACGACAAGGGACGTGCTGAATACCTCAGTGGTCAGAGCAGTACAGCCCTAAACACCTTCGAACAGTTAACGACGCTTTATCCCTCTAGCCCTCTGGCACCTACAGCTCGCCTAGAACGTGCCATGATATACAGTAATCTCTCACAGGATGATAAAGCCATAGAGAACTACAAGCAGCTTATCAACACCTATCCACAGAGTAAGGAAGCTGAAACTGCTTTGGCTGACCTCAAGGCAATCTATATCGAGCTTGGTCGTACAGAGGACTACCTAGCCTACACGAAGTCTTTGGGTGGACAGATGAAACTATCCGATAGCGAAGAAGCTCATCTGCGTTACCTCGCTATCGAGGAGAGAGCTAAGACTAAGAATGCTAATACTAGAGCCGAGCTAGAGCAATACCTAGAGCGGTACCCACGGAGCGCTGATGCTCAGAAGGCTCAGACTAAGCTCGCCGAGTATTATCACCGAGAGGGGCGTTCTGTGGAGGCTCTGCGTTTATTGCGCGCAGCTTTTGAGGAGAGTAAACAGGGCGAGCATAAACTACAAGCAGGTCTGAACTTGGCCAAATTGCAGTTTGAGCTAGGACAGGAAGCTGAAGCCCACATTAGTTATCAACAAGTTTATCAGCTAGCCCAAGGGACACATCTCTTCCGTACAGAGGCTGCTCTGGGCCTACTGCGTACAGCTGTCAAGGTACAGAATAACAAGGAAAGTTTAGCCGTGGCTAGCGAACTCCTCAAGCAAACCGACTTACAACCGTCCGTAAGATTGGAGGCAACGCTACTACGTGGACGTATCGAGGAAAGTAACAAGAGCTTCAATGCAGCCATCGCTACTTATGCCTCTATCGCAGACGCTCCCAACAGTGTCTATGGGGCTGAAGCTATAGTTAGACAAGCGGATATCCTGTATCGCCTGAAGCGATACAAAGAGTCTCAAGCGGTACTGGACAAGTTTATCAACTCAGACTCCCAACAGACCTATTGGCTAGCACGAGCGTTCGTACTGCTCTCTGATTGCTACGAACAGCAGGGTGATAGATACCTAGCTAAGCAATATCTAGAGAGTCTACGTGATAACTACACTGGTAAGGAGGTAGATATCTGGCAACAGATAGAGACCCGACTAAGCAAATACAACGACTAAATATGCGACAATATATAGTAGTACCAGCACTAACTCTCAGCTTGGGGTTAGCTGCTAATATGTACGGACAACAAGCGGATACACTGAAGCGTCAGCTGCAGATTATGACTAGCGAAGATATCGTCCTCACCGAGCGCAACCCATTACCTGTACAACTGGCGGCACCACGCCCTAGTAAAGCCAGCCGTATCCAGCTCGCTGCAGAGCCACTGCAGAACCGTATGCCAGCTCTCAACCTCAGTCCCCTGACAACGCTTGTACCGCCTATAGCTTATTACGACCGTGCTGGGCAGAGAGGTTATCTGGAGCTTTCCGGAGGTCTACAATACAACGCCTATCTTGCAGCTGGCTTGCGTGCTATAGACAAAAAGAATAGCCAGCTAGATATTCTTGCTAAGGGGCTATACAGCAATTACCGATTGGAAGATTACGGTCTTAAGCGTCATGCTCGGGAACAACAATTAGACCTAGGCGTAAAGTATAGTGCAACTCTGGCAAGTGGTGCTGAGCTAGCCCTTGAGGGGGGAATCAAACACAGCAAGTATAATTATTATGGATATATCCCTTTCGATATGCCAGCAGAGTTAGAGGCATTGAAGAGTGTCATTGCTAAGCCTGAACTACAGCGTAACACCTACTATGCAGGGCTTTCCTTCGGCCCTAATAGGCCTAACAAAGGCTTGAACTACTATGTGCGCCCATCAATAGCCTATACTCAAGTCTCAGGCCTAGGGGGCTGGGAGCAGAAACGTAATGCTAATGAGTTTCACCTAGGGATTGACGGAAAGCTTAGCTACAGCCTAGATAAGCTCGGTGATGTAGTCGTAGATGTTGCTGCTAACAACTATACCTATAGTAATAGTGCGACCATACTGCCTGGTATCGGGCATACCTACTCAAGTAAGAGCCTTCTTCGCTTTAGTCCATACTGGAGCTATGACCGCAGTCAGCAAGATGTAGACTGGGGGCTCAAGCTCGGGATTGGTGTAGATATGTACAATGAGCACGAGTTCAAAGGTGGACTAATAAGCCCCCGTATCGAAGCCTACCTTCGATTCGACCGTAACTGGCAGGTTAAACTATCAGCTACAGGAGGAGTTAAGGCCAACAGCCTAACACAGATGCTCGACGAGATGCCTTATCTGCGTATCTTGCAGAATGCGCATACGACACGCATACCACTAGACCTTAAGCTTGCTCTTAAGGGACTAGTTACTCCAGCTGTAGAGCTTAATGCCGAGCTGCAGTATGTCAAGTACAAAGGCGCCGTAAACTACCTCCTTACTGGGACACAGACGAGCGCTGAGGCAGCAGGTATAAACTCAGCTCTGGAGGCAATAAACCAGCAGGCTGCCTTTACTCCTGTGAATGCCGATGGCTCCCTCCTGCGCTCTACGATAGGAGCAACGGCACAGCTTAGCCCTTATGTTCGGCTAATGGGACAGGCGACCTATAACCACTGGGCCCTGACTAAGGATGCAGATAAAATGCCTACGCTCTATGGTCGCCCTAAAATACTACTTGATGCCCAGCTAACTTACCGGCCCAATCAGAATGTAGAGCTTATAGGGGGCTATTCTCTAAAGCATGGGATACAACAGCAGGTAGTCTTTGCCCCTCATACCCGCATGATGAGCTTACCTGCTCTGTCGCAACTAAGCACGTCCGTAGCTTACCACATCAATAAATCGTGGACACTTAGTGGTGCTGCTCAGTTGCTACTCAATGAGGGTACACCCATCTACTATGGCTATACTGCTCAGCGCTTCTCTGCTGTGTTTGGTATTAATTATCGTTTCTAGGTGTAGGCATGGTATGGCAGTCTTTGTTATCGGATAGACGTTTAGGCTCCGAACGTCGTGAGCTTCGGAGCCTGCGTCCATCACGCAGTGAGTTCGAACGAGATTACGACCGCTTGGTCTTCTCTCCCCCTTTTCGACGTTTGCAGAATAAGACCCAGGTGTTCCCTTTGCCTGGTAATATTTTTGTCCACAATAGACTGACGCATAGCTTAGAGGTAAGCTGTGTCGGACGCTCTCTTGGTAATATTGTCGGGACTGTGCTCCAGGAGCGGCACCCCGAGCTAAAGGATACAGATATGCGTACTAGCCTGAGCTCGATTGTCAGCGCTGCTTGCCTAGCCCACGATATGGGCAATCCCCCCTTTGGACATAGTGGCGAGCGTGCTATCTGTGCTTACTTCCGTGAGGGCAATGGGCGCAAGTGGCAGCAGAAAGTAGAGGATGAGGGCGGTCGTTGGCAAGACTTTCTCAACTTCGAGGGCAATGCTAATGCCCTGCGCTTGCTGACACATCAGTTCCTAGGGCGTAGGCCAGGAGGCTTTGCGCTAACCTATAGCACTGTAGCCAGTATTATCAAGTACCCCTATAGCAGTGAGCTTGCAGGTGGCAGAGGTAAGTTCGGTTTCTTTCAGACCGAAGAGGCTACGATGCAAGACTTAGCGAATGAGCTAGGATTGATACGTCTCTCTAGCGAAGGTACTCCCCTACGCTATGCCCGCTATCCATTGGTTTACCTCGTAGAGGCTGCTGACGACATATGCTACCAGATAATGGATATTGAGGATGCCTATAAACTAGCTATACTAGGTTACTCCGAAGCCGAAAGCATCTTGATGGCCTTTGTCAGCGAAGCAGAGCTAGACCATATACAGCATACTCTACAGTATATAGACGACAAGAACGAGCGCATCGGTTACCTGCGTAGCCGTGCTATCAATACTTTGGCAGAGGAAACAGCACAAATCTTCATCGATAGCGAAGATAGCATCCTCAGAGGGCAATTCCAAGGCTCCCTCATATCTCAGCTATCTCCTCGTAGTATTGCTGCTTATAGAACTTCGTCCGAGACGGCATGGGATAAGATATATCGCTCCAAGATGGTCCTCGATGTAGAGCTCGCAGGCCATCAAATCTTCACTTCCCTACTCGACAAGCTGTTGCATGCGCTCCACCATCCTGACGAGCTATACAGCAAAGCCTTACTCGGGCGTGTAAGCTCGCAATATGATATTCAGCGTGATACTACCTATGGGCGCATCCAGTGCGCACTAGACTATATATCGGGTATGACAGACCTATACGCCCTAGACCTATACCGCAGAATAACTGGTATGAACCTACCCGCCATCTAGCACATAGAGCATAATACGAACAAGGCTGTACGCAACACTTAGGTTGGGTACAGCCTTGTTTATTACAGAGCTTGCATCTCTACTTATCTAGTGTCTTTAGCCAAGCGAAGAGCTCATTGAGAGCATAGTCTCCACTATGCGGACGATTCCAAGCCAGCTTAAAGTTCACATTTTGTCCTGTATTGCTTAGTTTAGTCGCTAGGTTAATGGGGATCGGGAAAGCCGTGTCCCTATCTATAGCCCCATGACGTATATACCAGTGTGGAGCATTGGTGCTTTGTTTATCACCAATAAAGTTCATAGGGTTCATAAGGCGTACGTTCTTACTCGTAGCCGATACATCAATAGCCCGATACTTGGCTACCCAAGTACTGAAGTTGGCATCACTCCCCAAATAAAGCATTCTCCCCACTAGCTTTAGCTCCCAGCACCATATAGCTGTCAAAGGCGGGTACGCCCTTGAGTGGCTGAGTGGTTGTTACGTAGTTGATATAAGTAGGCATATCTAGATCTATGATGTACTCGCCCACTCTAGGCTTGGCACCTGCTATAGGCAGCATGATCTCGGGATTCCCCTCGGGACGGTACATACGGTCACTCACGGCGACACCTCCGTTCACTGGCGCCTGGAATGAAGGCTGGCGGCTAAAGCTGAAGCCTATACTATCGGGCAAGGTAGCACCTGCATCTTTGGCTTCCTGGGCACTCTCTATAAGTAGGGCCTTAACATAATCTAGATAGTTGTCAGCTGTGAGAGCTGTGCCGTCAGGCTTACGTAGTGCCAAAGAGTTTTGGTACGCTGCGAAGCCCTCTGCCAGAGAGCTAGAGATTGTCTTAGCTTCGTTCGGAAGCTTTGCTCTGCTGGTCGTTTGGTTATAGAGCCATTCATAAGCCATATCAGCGTGCTCAAGGTCTGTAATCGGACAGAAACATACACTAGCCCACACATCATCACGTTCATCTGCTGCACCCATAGATTTTAGATAAGGGCTATATGCAGGATTGTTGCCTGTTGCTCCTATTAGTGCAGACATAGCTCCACCAGCACTTGTACCATCAATGACAATTCTGTTGGTATTGCCCGCAAGCTCCTTATCGAAATGGCGCAGATACCTTACTGCGGCCTTGAGGTCTAGCAAAGCCTTTGGGGCACGCCCCGTATAGATGGTCTTAGACCCTTTACTAATACGAGAGCTACGCCCTCTACTTCCGGGTATTACAAGGACATAGCCCTCAGCCAAAGCTCGCCCACTAGCGTCCGTTGCTTGCGGATAGCCAGCCTTACTCTCCATATATCCACCAATATAGGTGCGTACGAATATTGGGGAACGTTCGTCAGCTCCTTCTGGGACGAAAACATTCAAATACTGATAGGTTGAATCCTCGACATGTCGCACATAGTATTGCTTCGTATAGGCTGTGTATCGTACGACCTTACCATTGGGCATAGTCAAGCTCTGCTTTACTGCCGCTTGTGTATCGAAGCGTATGGGCACCGCATCCTTACTCGTCTTTGCCTCGACTATTCCTAGACTTGCTGTAGCAGCTAGGAGGCATATGAGTTTTTTCTGTCTAATCATTGTCCTTATTGGTTGCAATAGTAGGTTTCGTTTTAGAGCGGGTATACTCTTGTAAGTTTAAGCCTAGTTGAGCGCAGCAGGTCATACTCTTTTGTGCAGACGCATAATTTATCTTATCTTTGTCCGGAAATTTCTAGATAGTCTTTTAATCACAACATTCAAGTTATGGCTGTTTTTGTCAATGAAGTTTCTCGCACCTTCGGGGAGTACCTACTAATCCCTGGTCTAACAACTCGTGCATGCACTCCTCAGAACGTTAAGCTTACGGCTCCACTCGTACGCTATCGCAAAGGTGAGGAGGCATCTATCCAGCTGAATATACCCTTCGTATCGGCTATTATGCAGTCCGTATCTAACGATACACTTGCGATCGAACTAGCCCGTAACGGAGGGTTGTCATTTATATACGGCTCACAGCCTATCGCAGAGCAGGCTGAGATGGTGCGCAGAGTCAAGAAGTTCAAAGCGGGCTTCGTAACAAGCGACTCTAACGTAGCTCCTACAGCGACGCTTGCAGAGGTACTACACCTACGCGAAGAAACCGGGCACTCTACTATCGGTGTAACGCACGATGGTACGAGCCACGGTAAGCTACTTGGTATCGTTACTAGCCGCGACTACCGTGTAGGTATCGATAGCCCCGATAAGCTCGTTAGCGAGTTTATGACGCCTTTTGAGCGCTTGGTCGTTGGCAAGGCTGGTATCACGCTCAAAGAAGCGAACAATATTATCTGGGAAAACAAGCTCAATACACTGCCCATCATTGACGAAGAGCAGCACCTCGTGCACCTCGTTTTCCGCAAAGACTACGACCAGCACAAAGAAAACCCTATAGAGCTGTCTAATAAGGTAAGCAAGGAGCTGCTAGTAGGAGCTGGTATCAATACCCGCGACTACGCTGAGCGTGTACCTGCACTTGTAGAGGCAGGTGTAGATGTATTGTGCATCGACTCTTCGGATGGTTATAGTGAGTGGCAGTACGAAACCTTACGCTGGATACGAGAGAAGTACGGAGACAGCGTAAAGGTGGGTGCTGGCAATATCGTTGATGCCGAAGGCTTCCGCTACTTGGCCGAGGCCGGGGCTGACTTCATTAAGGTCGGTATCGGTGGTGGCTCTATCTGCATCACACGTGAGCAGAAGGGTATCGGGCGTGGACAAGCTACTGCTATTATAGAGGTAGCAGCAGCGCGAGACGAATACTACCGCGAGACGGGCATATATGTACCTATCTGTAGCGATGGAGGCCTTGTACACGACTATCATATGACACTGGCGATTGCCATGGGTGCTGACTTCCTGATGATGGGACGCTACTTCGCACGCTTCGACGAATCACCAACACGCAAGCTAAAGATTGGTAATAATATCGTGAAGGAATACTGGGGCGAAGGCTCTAATCGTGCTCAGAACTGGCAACGCTATGACAGCGGAGGCTCAGAGAACCTAAAGTTTGAGGAAGGCGTAGATAGCTACGTACCTTATGCTGGTAAGCTCAAAGACAATCTAGCCGTTACGCTAGGCAAGATGAAGGCTACTATGTGTAGCTGTGGTGCCATTACCCTACAGGAGCTACAGCAGAAGGCCAAGATAACCCTAGTATCTAGCACCTCTATCGTAGAGGGCGGAGCGCACGACGTTATCCTCAAGCAGAGCTAAACAGAACAAGCTATCGGAATGATAACTATAGTAGGTCCGACCGCATCGGGCAAGACACGGCTGGCGGCACATCTAGCTAGGCATATAGGCAGTGAAGTCATTAGTGCCGACTCGCGCCAAGTCTACCGTGGTATGGACCTAGGTACAGGTAAAGATTTGTCTGATTATCAAGTGGCAGGGGAGCAGGTCCCCTACCACTTGATTGATATAGTGCCTGCTGGTAGCAAATACAACCTGTATCAATATCAGCACGACTTCCATCGTGTATATGCAGATCTAATAGCACGGGGCATACAGCACCCCATACTCTGCGGAGGCACAGGGCTGTATGTAGAGAGTATACTCGGTGGCTATCACCTACCTGAGGCTCCAGAGAATAAAGCTCTGCGTGCTAGCCTGCAGGGGCTTAGCCTAGACGAATTGCTGGCTAGACTCCAGAGCTACGGTAGCAAACACAACAACAAAGACGTAGACACCATACAGCGTGCTATACGTGCTATAGAGATTGCTGAATACACTGCCGAGAGCCTACGCACTGCGGGGGCTAAAGAGTTTGCTCCTGTGCCCTCTACTATCTTTTGCCTACAGCTGGAGCGCGAGGAGCGTCGGCGACGTATCACTACACGCCTGATGCAACGCCTGAGCGAAGGTATGACCGCTGAGGTGGAGCAGCTACTGGCTAGCGGGATAGCCCCCGAGGACCTTATTTATTACGGCCTTGAGTACAAGTGGCTGACCCTCTACGTAACAGGCAGCATAGACTACGACACTATGCGCCAGCAGCTAGAGATAGCCATACATCAGTTCGCCAAGCGCCAGATGACTTGGTTCCGTGGTATGGAGCGACGTGGCTATACGCTTAATTACATCGATGCCCTAGCGCCCACCGAGGAGCAGATTGCAGAGATACTAAGACTATACCCTATCGAATCATTATAGACTAATAATATGGAAAAAGTAGCCCAATTAATAGCCCAGAAGCTAATCGAGGTAGAAGCCGTTAAACTACAGCCACAGAAGCCCTTCACTTGGGCCTCTGGATGGAAGTCCCCAATATATTGCGACAACCGCAAGACTCTTAGCTTTCCTGCTCTACGCTCGCTCATCAAGTTAGAGCTGGCACGCGTCATCGCTGAGCAATTCCCCGAGGCTGAGGCTGTAGCTGGTGTCGCTACAGGCGCGATTGCGCAGGGGGCACTAGTAGCCGATGTACTAGGGTTACCTTTCTCCTACATTCGCTCTGCCCCCAAGGACCACGGCATGGAGAACCTCATCGAGGGGGAACTGCGCCCAGGTGCTAAGGTGGTCATTGTAGAGGACTTAATCTCTACAGGAGGCAGTAGCCTAAAGGCCGTAGAGGCAGTGCGTAAGCACGGAGCCGAAGTACTAGGTATGGTCGCGATCTATACCCACGGCTTCCCTGATGCGGTAGCAAACTTCGATGCCGCTGCAGTAAGACTAATCACCCTCAGCGACTACAACGCTGTGCTCCGTGAGGCTGAGCGCACAGGATACATCAGCAACGAAGATATGGCCGTACTCTCGGAGTGGCGTCAGTCCCCTAGCACCTGGGGTAAGTAAGCTGAGATGCGACGACTAAGGCAAACAGATAGAACATTACAGACCGAATATGGCAGATTATATCAGTGGCATTAAGACCATTAGAGCCACACAAGCACAAGTATACAACAAACTCAGCGACCTCAGCGGGATGGCCTCTATAGGCGAAGCGCTCAAGCACCACCCCGAGGCGAGCAAAATAGCGATAGAGGGCATAGACGCAGACAACTGTGCCTTCATCATCCCTGGGGCGGGGCGTCTGCAACTACGCATAGTAGAGCGAGAGCCCAATAAGACCATCAAGCTAGAGGCAGTAGATGCACCTATAGCACTTACTATGTGGATACAGCTAGTGGCTGCTGATACCTACGACACTCGTCTACGTCTGACGCTCCGTACAGAACTCAACTTCATTATGAAAAAGATGATTGGGGGCAAACTACAGGAG
>JAXFXP010000148.1:0-4333 GCA_034091595.1 Porphyromonas sp. | reverse complement strand
CTAGCTCCTCTTGGGAGCTAGGGCGTCTTGCTATATTATCCTTATGTCTTATCCTGAAAAACGTTGACAGTTGTTAGGGGTCATCTCTCGGGCACAAAGACAAAAGGATTATGACCAAGGCAACAAAGGTAACCTAGACGTTGCTAACCTCAAGAACGAAGCCTTAGAAACGCTTATCTACGTTACCGAGCAACAGTTGGGTTATAGCCTTCAAAAAAACTGGACACAAGCGGTAGGCCATCTAACAGGCGATAAAGGCTGGAAAGTAGAGCCTGCTTGCAAAGAGTCTTCAGAGTGCACAGACAGGCTTATTACCAGGCTCTTAAGCGCTCCAAGAAGCGACACATATGCGAGCAGGAAGCACCAGAACTACATCAAAGAGCTAGACTTAAAAGAGGCTAATCTACTTTGGGTCAGTGATATCACCTACATTCCTATCGACGGACAAGTGCTGTATCTGCACCTTGTTACGGATGCTTATTCGCGCCGTATTATGGGGGCAGAACTGGACTCTTATCCTGCATGCCGAACATAGCCTAACGGCCCAGGAGAAAGTGAGCGGAGCTAAGCCGCGAAAAGACAAGCTACTAAGCTTTTAACTAGCAAAATATCTAACAATAAACTTCGAATTAACGAGCGCACTAAAGCCAAACAAAAGTATCTTTGCTCTCGTAAAGCGAGGGACTGTCTACGCTTTCAGTACGAGTCCCAACAGAACTGTAAACGTTATCAGCCCGATGACGACCTAATCTGTAAACTAGTATCAGGAAAAGACAGAAGCAGAAGTAGTAAGGCGAATGTCTATGTGTTCAGTACTTCCTGAACTGTCGTTTACCAATGTGAGGATACTAAGATGCTCGGATACCAACAAGGGCAATTAAGGCGTAGCTATATCCGCACACAGGGGCAAAAGACAGAGGTCGGGAGCCTTGTAGCACTCCACCCAATAGCAAAGCAAATACTTTCACATCAGCATACTATTAAATAATCCTACATCTCTTTATAGGTTGTGCCGTAATATGGCATAACCCATGTAATACCTTTGTCTACGCAATCACTATAGACATGAAGAAACCTATACATCTTACCCAATGGGATAGTAACAAGGCTATGCTAAGACAAAATCTAGACTTCGATGAGAAGCGACGCCACGATAATGAACTTATCATGCAGTTGCTCGGTGCACATCTGCAAAGCGAGGGGCAGGAACTACGCTTCAATCAGCTCATGTACATTCTCAACAGTACAGAAGATTATTTCCATGAAGAACCAGCGGAGACGCTAGCTCGCTACCGTGCCACAAGCTAAGTCAAAAGCAATGAATCGATCAGTCCCTTATCGGAGCACAGCTCTTGATCTCGACAGCTTGGGCGTAGTTGTACCAAATGCCTTAGCTGAGGATACTGCCCAAGCCCTCACGAAGCTCGAAAAGGCTTTGGGGGGCGATGTCAGTGGCTATGTAGCACAGAGACTTCGTATGAGCCATGAGGAGCTACGACTAGCTCTCTCAGCCGAGCAAGTCGATGGTATAGCTCTGGCCATGTACAACATCGAGCAACGAAGCCAGTCGCTCATCATTGGCGACCAAACAGGAGTTGGCAAAGGTAGGCAGGCGGCAGCTATGCTCCGCTACGGACTACTCTCGGGCTATCTCCCTATCTTTTTCACCGACCGCTATACCCTCTTTAGCGACATGTACAGAGATTGCAAGGCTTTAGGCATCAAGGACGCTCGTCCTCTGATCGTCAATGCTGGGGTATCTGTAGTGGACTTTGACCAAGAAGAGGAGGTAGAGAGTCCTGACTGCTGCGATGACATTTGGTCTCCGAGCGAAGAGAGGGGTGAGGCTGAGCAAGAAGCCCAAATGATGAGCCTATACCAAAAGCAGTACAAGACCGTCTACGAAGCTCCCAAGAAGAAAGTCTTGCAGGAGATTATAGCCTCTGGCAATGTGCCACGAAGCCACTACGACTACTTAATGATTAGCTACTCACAGCTCAAGGATGCGCGGCGAGATAGTAGTCGTTTAGACTTCCTCCTCTCTCTCTGTCGTAGCCATAGGGTACTCTTTATCTTCGATGAGGCGCACCGTAGTAGCAGTGTAATGGGAGGCACAAAGGTATCGGTAATCACACAGGGTATCAACCACATACTTAGCGAAACACCCCAGACACAATGCGTCTTCCTCTCTGCCACTTTCGCCAAACGCCCCGAAAGTCTCCTTACCTTTATGAGACGTACGGAGCTCTCGGCCTTAGCGACAGAGGTAACGCTCGAGAAAGCCTTACTCAGTGGCGGCGTGCCTATGCAGGAGTATGTCTCGGCCAGCCTAGCAGCCCAAGGGCAGATGATTCGTAGAGAGCATTCATCCGAGGGGCTACCTCCTCCGATTTACACCTATCTTGACGAAGACTTGGTGCTGCATAGCAAGCTTTTCGACAAGGTGATGTTTTGGTTTCGGGAGCTTGTGAAGCTCTCGACCATGCTACATCAGACACTAGTGAAGGGGCAAGCGCACGGACTGTTCGTTTACTTCAGGCCTTATCCTCTACGATCTCAACTATTCTACATCAATAAGGTCGTACTCTTGGCGCTGAAAGCGAAGCGAGTTGCCGAAGCTGCAATACTTGAGGTCCAGCAAGGGCGGAGCGTAGTCATAGGCATGAGTGATACCTTAGAGTGTATTCTGAGCGATGTGCAGGCAAGGCCAGATGGCTCTCTCTGTGGCGATATATCCAGCCTACTCCTGCGCTTGTGCGATAAATGCTTATGCTCGACGAATAAGTTATTCCCAGATAATACCTCGATCTACGACTATAGCATAGACCAGAAGGACGAGACCCTAGCTCCCATCATTGCCATGCTTGAGGAACTAAGGCTTTATCAGCAGTATATCATACAGGGGATTAGGTCGGAGGTCTTTCATCTACCAGCCTCTCCGATAGATGTCATTCGCCAGCTCATCACTGCCGAGCGCTTCACTGCCCCAGATGGTAGGGAACGCAGTATTTGCTTTGAGGAATGCACGGGACGGAGCCATCAGCTGGAGTATCTCTCTCCCGAGGGTAGCGACGACTACAAATATGCTACCCTGCAAGCACGTAAACGCAGGCATAGTAACCATATCTTCAATGACTTCCAAAACAACAAGATTGACGTAATGCTCATCAATGCTTGTGGAGCTATCGGGGCGAGCGCTCATGCCATCGCCACCCAAGAAGTCCCCGAGGCAGAGGTGCGCCAACGTAAGATGCTCATCGTACAAAACGACCTCGATGTCAATATAGACCAGCAGAAGCGAGGACGCATCAACCGTACGGGTCAGCGCTCCGATTTGCCTCCACTGTACGAGTACATCATTACCGCTATACCCTCGGAGAAAAGGCTCAATATGATGCTACGAGCCAAGCTGCGCTCACTCAGTGCCCATACTGCCGCCCATCAAGACCAAGACAAGGAGCAGGCAGACTTTGTGGACATCAACAACAAGTATGGCAATGACGTCGCCAGCAGTTACCTCGAGGGCAAAAAGGAATTGGCTTTTGTCCTAGGGCTAAAGGGGAATATTACCGCCAGCGGAGTCTTAGCACGCATCGCTATGCTTAGCGTTGAGGCTCAGCGTGAGATTATCAGCGACCTTATGACTGCCTACACAGCTCTCGAGGCGGAGCTTAGACGCATCAATCAGTGGGATTTGGAGCGGGAGTTCCGAGATTTCGAGGCCCAATTCGTTCGTGAGGAACTATTCACAACAGCCTTAGGTAAATCTGGCTTCGGGGCTTGCTCGTATCTCTCGACCTACCGCTGTAGGCAAAAAACCTTTCCACACAGCTACGAGCAGCTACAGGCCCTATGTGCCGAGGCGAGAGAGGCGTTCGGAGCGCCTTACCCTGCCAATAAGACTTTACAGGGCGAGGTGCGTCGATACTACAGCGAGTGCTGTAAGCAGGTGCGGGCGCGCTTTGCCGAGCGTCGTCGGCTACTATACGCCGATACTGAGCGGGTTCTGCTCGGCTACTGTCCACGCCCCGAGTTTGTGGCCCATTGCCTCTCAACGGCTGAGGCGCCATACGACGTATGGGGCGAACAGGGGATACCAGGCCTAGAGCAGGAAAGCAAAGCGAAGCAGATACTGCGCAAGCTCATAGCCTACTCCAGCGAATACAACCACCTAATCGAGCGAGAGCGGAAAGAGATGAGAAACTATGCGGCAGAGAAGAAACGCCTCATCGAGATTCTTAGCTTAGCAACCATTGGCGAAGGGTACAACAACATCAGCTATCAGCTTGCCAGCGAAGAGGTACCCCATCGGGTCATTGCGGTACTGAAGGAT
>JAXFXP010000147.1:0-6019 GCA_034091595.1 Porphyromonas sp. | reverse complement strand
CTCTGCCCAAGGGCTATGGGAATATCTCGAGTGCGCATCAGCACTATCGTCAGCAGATCGCCATCAATCCTTTCTTGCCCTTTGTCCCGCTGCTTGTCGAAGACCTACATCTGGTGCGGCGTTCGGAGTGCTGGGGGCTTGTCGATACTGAGGGTTACTTCGTACCGATATACTACAACGAGCGTGCTATCGTCTATACACTAGCACTAGCTGGGGCTAGTAGCATGAGGGTCTTTGCGTTAGCCGATCCTAAACGCTGGCGTGTCTGTGCCGTATGGTCTGGGGAACATTATTATCCATGGGACAGTAATAAGAAGAGTGATGAATAAACATATTACACAGACGGCACTACTTGGCACGGGTACGGGGAGGCTACATACAGCACATTTCCCAAACGAGCTGCAGGACAGTCTAGCGCTGATCCGGGCCCAGGGGGGAGATGCAGAGGAGCTTTTCTATCGTTCTGCAGGTCTTGCCTTTGCCTACGAGCATGCTACTCGGCTACCAGAGTGGGGTGAAGACTGCTTAAGGCCGAGCGTGGCTCCTGCCGAGCAGCGACCCTATGCTGAGGGGGCACTACTAGACTACTTTCTGCACCTTATTTCACTCGGGCGAGACCTTGAGCTCTATGCCTATCTTCGTCTGGAGGGGGCCGGCTTCATATTACCTCCGACGCAGCTACCGACGCTTGTAGATGCACTCGCCCGAGAGGATAATCCCACTCTACGCTACTATATGAAGCAGGTGGGTGGAGAACGCTTTAGATGGATGTTGCCCCTGGTGGAGCATACGAGCGTGGGCAGCTCGGTGCGCAATAAAAAGGTCGGTGTCAAAGCGACTTTTGGAGAGATTTGTGCGGGGCTAAAGATCCTTAGACGTAGAGCTCCCCATGAGGCCCGCAAGCAAATAGAGGAGCTCTGTAGCGAGCTCCCAGCACAGCAGCGTGGGGCCTTGGTGGACTGTCTAAGCGTGGGGCTGAGTCTAGAGGATGAGGAGTTTTTGGAGCGACTCCTTGCAGAGGACAAGGCCTCGAGTGTGTGTGGCAAAGCCTCCAAACTATTGAGGGGCATGCCAGGCTCTAGGCGTAACCAAGCTCTCGGGAAGATACTGAGCGAGCACCTGAGCTACATCCGTAAAGAAGTCTCACAGGAAGGAGTATGGGGCCGTCTGCGCTCGCTCTTGGGTAAGAGTAATAGCCCAGAGGGGCAGTGGCACTATAGTGAGTTGGCTTATACCGAGAGATTAGAATCCCTAGATATTACGATTTCGACTACTGAAGAGGGGGCTGTGCCCCAGCGGGATATACTCCGGCAGGTGGCGAGCAATATGGGGCTATCTTGGTGGGCAGAGCTATTAGGCAAGTCCCCCGAGGAAGCCTGTCGACTTCTGATAGAGCAACCACCTTATCCCGAGTATCTGGAAGATATGGAGCTGACGGCTCTACGCCTAGAGGATAGCGCTTGGGCCTTATGGATCCTCCGTACTAAACGAGGGGATTGTCTCCATATTGAGCCCTTGATAGCTCTTATCCCTATGGACGAACGGGAGAATATCTTCCACCAAGCGAACGAGGAGGAATGGGTAGTCCCAGACTCCTGGCTAGACCCTAGCTTAGGACGCTGGGGCCCTCACTTCTCCCAACTCGTTTTGACCCTCGCACTGAACAAGTGCGAGCTAGATGAAAAGTTGATAACACGTCTAGCGGAATGCCTGCATCCAAGTATGCTGGAGTTAATGCGTGATTTATGGAAGTCCTGGGATAAAAAGTATGAGCTAGATGGCCTATTGGGACAAAATACTAAATTCGGTTATCTATACAGTCAGCTAAACAAGATGGTAGAGCTAGATCGTATTATAGACGAGACCCAACAGAGAATTAAGCTAAGACAACAATAATTATGAGTACTATTCTGCGTCAGCATGTCGAGCAACAGTTTGCCGAGGAGCTGTACGAACTAAAGAAGCAAGACACACAGCAGCGCCCCGAGAATTGGGAGCTATCGCCTAGAGCTGTCGTTACCTATCTGATGGGGGGCAAGCTCCCTAATGGCTTTGAGGTTAGCCCCAAATACATTGGGCAGCGCCGCCTGATAGAGATTGCTGTGGCGACGCTTGTTACAGACAGAGCACTCCTACTATACGGCCTACCGGGTACGGCCAAGAGCTGGGTCAGTGAGCATCTGGCAGCAGCTATCTCGGGAGACTCCACCCTTATTGTCCAGGGAACTGCCGGTCTGGGTGAGGAGTCCATACGCTACGGATGGAACTATGCCCGCCTGCTGGCCGATGGGCCTAGTGAGGCCGCACTGGTAGAGACGCCTATAATGCGTGCTATGCGTAGAGGTAAGCTTGCCCGTATTGAGGAGCTTACCCGTATAGCCTCCGATGTGCAAGACTCGCTCATCACGATACTGTCGGAGAAGTGTATGCCAATCCCCGAGCTGAACCAAGAGGTGCAGGCATTACGGGGCTTTAACCTTATTGCTACGGCAAACAACCGAGACAAGGGTGTCAATGACCTCTCTAGTGCACTTAAGCGACGCTTTAATACGGTTATACTACCTCTGCCCGATAGCTTGCAAGAGGAGGTAGATATTGTACGTCGTCGGGTCGAGAGCTTCGAGTCTGTGATGCAGCTCCCAGCCGAGCGCCCGGCCATAGAGGAGATTAAGCGTGTGGTAACCATCTTCAGGGAGCTACGCGTAGGTCTAACGATAGACGGGCGCACCAAACTCAAGGTCCCTAGTGGGACGCTAAGCACTGCCGAGGCGATCTCTGTTGTTAATAGTGGCTTGGCGATGTCGGCTTACTTTGGCGATGGTGTCCTGAGGCCCTCAGACCTTGTCTCGGGGATACTCGGGGCTGTGGTCAAAGACCCTGTTCAGGACCGCATCGTCTGGGAGGAGTACTTAGATACAGTAGTACGTGAGCGTGCCGAGTGGCAGGATATCTACCGCTTCGGTCGGGAATTATTGTAGATCTACAGCGCATCAGAGGTTAATGGCACTACATTTCTACGGCATCAGACATCATGGTCCAGGCTCATCGAGGCATTTGCTACGCGAGCTAGAGATGCTTAAGCCCGACCTGATTGTTTTGGAAGGACCGCACGAGAGCGAGCACCTGCTGAGCTGGGTCTCTGCTCCTGGGATGTGCCCGCCCGTGGCGTTACTGTCCTATGCTGTGGATGAGCCAGGGCTTGCGTGTTTTTATCCCTTTGCAGACTTTTCGCCCGAGTGGCAGAGCATTCGTTATGCCCAGCGTTGTGGGGTAGAGCTGCGCATGTTTGATCTTCCGATGAGCGTTCGCCTAGCCATGTTGGCGGCAGAGCGTAGGGCAGAGGCCCTACGGCAGGAGGCGGAGGAGTCAGAGCCTGAGCAGACCGAGCAGAAGCCTGTCCGAGACCCATTGACGGACTTTGCTATTTCTCTCGGCTATCCCGATGGCGAGAGCTGGTGGGAGGCCACAATAGAGCACCGGCAGGATGGTACGCAGGTTTTCGAGGCCGTTGCCACACTGATGGCCGAGCTACGAGCTAGCTATCCTGACGATTATCGCCCTGAGGACCATCTTCGTGAGGCTTATATGCGTCGTTGTCTTCGTCTTTGGGAGCAGGAGGGATATGAGCGTATAGCCGTAGTCTGTGGGGCTTGGCATGTACCAGCACTTACTGCCTCTGTCCCCATAGATGAGGATGAAAAGCTATTGCGGAGCTTGCCTCGTGTCGGGGTAGAGAGCACTTGGATCGCTTGGACCTACGGACACTTATCCTCCTACCTAGGCTATGGGGCGGGCGTAAAGGCCCCAGGTTGGTACGATTACCTTTGGCATCACCCCGAGGATGATGGGGCGCTCTGGGTGGGGCGCATGGCTGAGCTCCTTAGGCGAGAGCGATTCGATGTCTCTGTGGCGCATGTGATAGACACTCTACGCCTAGCCCATATGACTGCGAATCTACGGGGACTGATACGCCCCACGATGCAGGAGTATAACGAGGCTCTGGTAGCTGTCGTGGGCATGGGGGAGGCTACGATGCTTCGTTTTATCGAGCAAGAGCAGCTCGTGAGCAATAGGCTTGGCACCGTACCGATGGATGTTCCCAAGATCCCGCTGTTGGTAGATATAGAGCAGAGACAGCGCCGCTTGCGTCTCCCCTTTACGGCCGAGCACAAGCGCCTTACCCTAGACCTGCGTAAGCCCATAGATTTAGAGCGTAGCGTCCTATTGCATCGCTTCGGTCTATTGGATATCCCCTGGGCTAATGAGCAGGCTGTGCGTGGCAAAGGGACCTTCAAAGAGGGCTGGCTACTAACCCATGAACCCGAGCACATTGCACTGATTATAGAGCGAGGGATATGGGGGGAGACGCTTGAGACAGCCCTCGTCAATTACCTCAATGACCAGCTAGGTCGCCTAGTGAAGCTTGCGCCTATGGTCAGTCTTTTGAGTCGTGCTATCCCAGCAGATTTGCCCGGCTTAGTGGCTGAACTGACACAGCGTGTCTACAATATGGCCGTCTCTACGACCGACGTGCTAGAGATACTAGAGACCTTCCCTATGCTGGTCGATATCTTGCGCTATGGATCGGTTCGCGACCTTGACTTCAGCCCTCTGCGCAACCTCCTTTATTCGCTCGTGGTACGTAGTACGGCGGCAGGCATAGTGCTCTGTCAGGGCATAGACCTCCAGACAGCTCAGGGGATACAACGTCAGATAGGCATCAGCCACCAAGCGCTATTTATACTCCAGGATGAGGAGATAAATAGCCTGTGGATAGACTACCTTAAGCGTCTGTGTCAAGGCCACAATGTACAGCCTCTGCTACAGGGCTATGCCACGCGTCTATTACGTGAGATCCTGGTCCATTCATCTAGCGATACAGCCGCCATACTCCGACGCTATGTCTCAGCTGCTACTGCCCCTATGGATATTGCCTCGTGGCTTGAGGGCTTCCTGAGTACTTCGGGCGAAATTCTCTTGGTTGATGACGAATTGTGGGGGATGGTGTATAACTGGCTGGCAGAGCTAGAGGAAGAGACCTTCGTATTACTACTGCCGGTGCTACGTCGTTGCTTTGGGAGCTACACGAGCCACGAGCGTCGCAAAATTGCTGAGCGAGCAGCCCGAGGAGTCTCAGGGCTTGTGTCTATGCCGATCGTGGATGCACAGGCCTATGAGCATGAGGGTGCTGGCTCGCTGTTACTCCTCATGCATAGACTGCTAGGACTGAATGCTGAGGCTAGCGTTGTAAGTAAATGATGTATGGACGAAAATATACTTAGGCGATGGCGCCTAATACTAGGGAAGGATGCCGAAAAGGAGCTCGGCATTAAGCTCAATAGGCAGAGCCTGCGTATGGATAGTGCTCTGGAGGCTGTCTATGGCGCACGTAAACGCTCTGGAGGTCTGGAGGCCTCTGCCCCCAAGGCCGCGCGCTGGCTGGGGGATGTGCGTAATCTATTCCCCGAGTCTGTTGTACACCTGATCCAACAGGATGCTATCGAGCGCATGGGGCTACGATGGATACTGAATGAGCGGGAGGTGCTAGAGAGCGTCGTCCCTGATGTGCATCTGGTGAGCGCTCTCCTCAGCCTAAGGTATTCTATACCAGAGGAAAATCGTGAGGTTGCCCGCGCGCTGGTGAATAAACTCGTACAGGAGCTACTGAGTAAAATCACGGCACCTATGAGGCAGTCGGTTCAGGGTGCGCTAAGTCGTAGTTACAAGCGACGCCATCCTCGTCATAACGAGATTGATTGGTCGACGACTATTCTCAAAAATTTACGCCACTACCAACCCGATTATAAGACGATTATTCCTGAGGTGCTCTACGGACACGGCCGCCTGCGTCGGGGTGTCAAAGATATTATCCTCTGTCTAGACCAGAGTGGGTCTATGTCCGAATCCGTCGTCTATGCAAGCATCTACGGGGCGGTCCTTGCCTCTATCCCTGCACTCTCTACACGTCTCATCGCCTTTGACACTTCGGTCGTGGATCTTAGTGATGATCTTAGCGACC